>CAZBTW010000226.1:0-1507 GCA_964494925.1 uncultured Aquiluna sp. | reverse complement strand
TGGCAGTACTGGGCTCAATCAGGGCGAAGTAGCTGGCCGGTAATACGGCATCTGCATCTGTGCTGTTGATCAAGGTGGATTGGATGACGCCGCGACAGATAAGCGCAAGCGCAAGATCACAGCCAATTTTTCGCGCCAGTCCCACGCCCTGACGGCGAGGTATGAGGTGCGCCGATTGGCAACGATCGACGATCAGCAGGTCGGGTGCCCAGGACCTTCTAATATAGTGTAGGTTCTTCGACTTTTGGCCCGGTTCAGTGGTTAGACAGTGCAGCAGATTCTGGCTGATGACATCGTCGTCGTTCCAGCTATTCACCACTACTATCAGCAACAGCTGAGGATCTGGATGTGGCCAGACCATTTGCACCGACTCAGGTTGTTCACGGTGCGCAGGCACGACCAGGCAGTGGGCGTAGGATTGGAATTCAAGCCCGGCAAGGGCTTCGACCTCCGCTTCCGCGTATTTTTTCAGGTATTGAAGTTGGGCTTTCTCAGGTGACATAAACCGAATTCGTTGGCGACCTTCAACAGCGTCGGTTAATGGAGTCTTGGCCTAATTTCCTGGGCCACCAGCGCGTCTGCTTCAATTTTAAACCATTCATTGAGCCGCTCATTAACCGCCTGAACGGGGAAGTAAATCTTAGCCAAGTGAATGAACAGCTGATGGTGAGTTGCCTCAGACCGTGCCAGGGAGCGGTAGAACGTTTGTACATCGGTTGGTAGGTCGGCGCTCACTAACAAGGAGAATCGCTCGGCTCCTCGCGCTTCAATCACAGCGGCAGTGAGCAGCCGATCCATGAAGTAATCCTCTTTTCCGCGGCGAACCTGACGCAGTATTTCATTCACATAGGGGTCTTTCTCGTCAGCACAGAGCGCCACATTGCGTTGAGTCATGAGACGAACCACCTGACGAAAGTGGTTGAGCTCCTCGAGTGCAAGGTCAATCATCGCAGTGACGAGTTCTCCTCGATCAGGATAGTGGGAAACCATAGACATCGCCATAGACGAAGCCTTGCGCTCGTTTGCAGCATGATCTTGAAGAAACTCGTCAAAGTTCTGAACAACCGCTCTAACCCATTCAAAAGATGTCGCGACTAGGAGTCCATTGCTTGCAATAACCATGGTGGCCGGATCAGGCAGAATAGCAGTCACAGTAATTCCTGAATAAAATGCGAAATTTCTTCGACTTCTTCCATGCACACCTGGTGGCCCATTGGGTAGTCCAACCATCGCACATCATAGCCAAGACGCTTAAGGTTCTCGCGAGAAGTTGCGGCTTGCATAATGGGAATCATAGGATCTCGAGTGCCGTGCACCATCAAAATCGGAATCCCTAGATTGGCATCTGTGCGTTCCTTCTCCGTCCTTCTAAAGTCGTGCAGGTAGGTGGAAAGTGCGACCACGCCAGCTAACCGCATGTCATAGCGCAAGGCAGTGTGCAGTGCGATGACTCCGCCCTGAGAGAAGCCTGCCAGCAGAATCTTTTCACTGGGATGCCCCTTGCAAG
>CAZBTW010000225.1:0-1508 GCA_964494925.1 uncultured Aquiluna sp. | reverse complement strand
GCGCCGCTGAAGAGTAAGGGGATTGATACCTTGGTCCTGGGCTGCACCCACTATCCGCTTCTGCAGGCTGCAATTGCCTACGTTATGGGCGACGGGGTAAATCTGGTTTCATCAGCAGATGAAACCGCCAAGGATGTATTCAGGGTTCTGACTGAGCATGACCTTTTGGCACCAGCGGGAAACAGAGCTAGCTACAAGTTTTATGCAACTGGGCAGGCGGCTGAATTTGAGAAATTGGCCACCAGGTTTTTAGGCCCAGAAGTTACAAATGTCCAACACTTAGAAAGCGGAAATAATGACTAGGTACGACCAAAGAAGCAACCAGGACCTGCGCGAGGTGAAGCTTGAGCGCGGCTTCACGGTTCATGCTGAGGGGTCATGCCTGGTTTCATTCGGAAACACTCGGGTTCTCTGCAATGCCTCCTTCACCAAGGGCGTGCCCAGGTTCAAGAAAGACTCCGGGGAGGGCTGGGTGACTGCTGAATACTCAATGCTGCCGCGGGCCACTCACACGAGGTCTGACCGTGAGAGCGTCAAGGGAAAAATTGGGGGCAGGACGCATGAAATTTCGAGGCTAATCGGTCGGTCACTCAGGGCGGTCATCGATGCCAAGGCACTCGGTGAAAACACGATTGTTCTGGACTGCGACGTGCTTCAAGCCGATGGTGGAACCAGAACCGCTGCCATAACCGGCGCATTTGTGGCCTTGGCCGACGCGGTGAATTGGGGAAAGCAACAGGGGCATCTGGCCAAGAGCGCCACTCCACTTCTTGACACGGTTTCTGCAGTCTCGGTTGGAATTGTGGATGGCATCCCAATGACCGACTTGGCCTATGTTGAAGACGTGAAGGCCGACACCGACATGAACGTTGTGGTAACTGGTCGAGGCCTTTTCGTTGAGGTTCAAGGAACCGCTGAAGCTGAACCATTTGACCGAAATGAATTGTCAACCCTTTTGGATCTTGCGACTGTATCCACCGCTGAATTGGCTCAGCTACAGCTAGCAGCCCTAGGTTCGGACTTGGAGCTTCGCAAGTGGAGTTAGTTTTTGCAACTGGCAATCAACACAAACTGGAAGAAGCCAGGCATATTCTTGGTGGGGCGCTTCCAGGGCTCACGCTGTTGCCGCATGAATCGGAAGAACCAGTCGAATCTGGAACCAGTTTTTTGGAAAATGCCTTGATTAAGGCTCGTGCGTCGTTTCAGGCCACTGGAAAACCTGCCTTTGCGGATGACTCGGGAATTGCAGTTGAAGTGATGGGTGGGGCACCCGGAATCTTCTCAGCAATATGGAGTGGTGGCAGGGACGATAAGACCAACCGAGATCTCCTGCTGTCGCAACTTCGAGACATCCCAGAAGGGCATCGAGCTGCTTCATTTATTTGCACGGTTGCCCTGGTTGACCAAACCGGTGAAACATCATTCACAGGGGTTTGGCCAGGACAGATCGCAACGCAGGCAGCTGGAGAATTGGGTTTTGGATACGATCCGATCTTCATCCCAGATGG
>CAZBTW010000224.1:0-1508 GCA_964494925.1 uncultured Aquiluna sp. | reverse complement strand
GAACTCCAATTACCACCCATCTGGTTCCGGTCTCCCAAAACCAACTGGTTGCCAGGATTTGGCAGCGAGTGGCTGAAGAGGTTGCCCAGGGCCGACAGGGGTTTGTGGTGTGTCCTCGAATCGAGCCAGGAACCGTTGAGCAAGGCCAAGAACTTGTCGAAATTGAAGAGGGTCAGATTGAGCCTGCCAGCGTAATTTCTGTTTTTGAGGCGCTTCAAAAAAATCCGGCGCTCGCAACTGTCCGAATTGGTTATCTCCATGGTCGGCTGTCCAGCGATGAAAAAGAAACAACCATGGCAGCCTTTGAGGCTGGTGAAATTGACTTACTCGTTGCAACCACGGTGATTGAGGTTGGAGTGAACGTTCCCAATGCCACCACCATGGTGATTCTTGATGCCGACCATTTTGGCCTGTCCCAGTTGCACCAGCTGCGCGGTAGGGTCGGCAGGGGCGAGCACGCTGGACTCTGCTTGCTGGTTGCTGAGGTCGAACCAGGCAGCACTGCCGAAGCTCGCCTAAATGCGCTATGCAACAGTAATGATGGCTTCGAGCTTTCCGAGGCAGACCTTGAAATCAGGGGCGAGGGCGATGTCCTAGGGGACCAGCAATCTGGAATCAGATCATCGCTCAGGCTTCTCAGAGTCGTCAGAGACGCCGACTTGATTCAGCAGGCAAGGGTATTTGCTCTGGAAATCCTCGAGGGTGGAACTACCGATGTGCTGAGTGCTGTTTTAGAAATTCAGGATGCGGCCAGGTTAGCGCGCAGCTAACCTAGTGGTGTGAGCAAAATTGCAATTTACCCGGGATCATTCGATCCGTTGACTCTGGGCCATCTTTCGGTCCTGAGACGGGCCTCAAAGCTGTTTGACGAAGTATTGCTTGCGATCGTACATAACCCGAGTAAAACCCCTCACTACAGCCTTGAAGCTCGCAGTGAAGCCATTAGCCAGGCTATGGCAGAGGCAGGAATTGAAAACTGCGAAGTTGTAGAGATCAGCTCGGGTTTGCTGGTTGACAGCGCTGCAAGGCTTGGAGCAACTGCAATCGTTAAGGGCTTTAGAAACTCAGCTGACATTGATTATGAGCTTCCGATGTCAGAAGTAAACAGGAATCTTGGGCAGCTCGAGACTGTTTTTATTCCGGCGGCACCAGAGCATGGCTTTGTGTCTTCTTCGTTAGTTCGGCAAGTTTTTGACCTAGGCGGAGATGTCACGTCGTATGTCCCGGAAAGTGTTTTAGAAATGATGCAAAAGGAAAGTAAATGACCCTCTTGGTTTCAGTCCATGACCTGATGAAGCGCCCCGGTCAAATGCGTGAGGTTGAAATTGACCACACTTTAGAATCGGCAATCGGCACTGAAATCGTTGCGATACCGGCACAGTCGGTGGTTCAGATAAACCTTAGGTTGGAGTCAGTTCACGAGGGCGTTTTGGTCACAGGCGAGGCTACTTCCGTGGCAGAAACTCAGTGCTCAAGGTGCTTGGATCCAATGAGTATTGATGTCGAGG
>CAZBTW010000223.1:0-1517 GCA_964494925.1 uncultured Aquiluna sp. | reverse complement strand
AAACTTCCCGCAGTTCTAGCTTCTGCTGCAATTGCAGTCGCTTCACTATTCGTAGCACCTGCTGCTCACGCAACTGACATCTCAGGTTCCGGTTCTTCCTATGCCGGCAAGATGTTCGCCGAGTGTATCGCTGGATACACCACCGACGCTGTTACCTATAACCCTGCAGGTTCCGGCACCGGTAAGAAAGACTTTGCGGCTGGAAAGACTTCCTTCGGTGCATCGGACTCTCTGTACGAAAAGGGAACTGAACCGACGTTTGACTTCACATACGTTCCCGCGGTCGCCGGTCCAGTGGCAATCGCCTACAACGTTCCGGGACTAAAGGACGTTCGCCTAACTCCTGCTCTGATTTCAGACATTTTCCTAGGCAAGATCAAGAAGTGGAATGACAAGAAGATTGCTGCCGTCAACAAGGGAGTTAAGCTACCAAACCAGAACATCAACGTGGTTTACCGCAAGGATGGATCTGGAACTACCAACAACTTCGTAAACTGGCTGAAGCAGACCAACCCTAAGGCAAACTGGGTTGTAAATGACAGCTGGGCAACTGCAACAGGAAATAAGGCAGTTGGTATCGCTGGAGACAAGAGCCAGGGTGTACGAGCTGAAATCAAGAAGACGGCCTATTCAATTGGCTACCTGGATCTAGCTGATGCTCTAGCTGAAGGCTTTGGCTTGGCATCCGTGCAGAATGGTGCTGGCCGCTACGTAAAGCCATCGGTTGCCACGGCTAGAAACTTCCTAGCTGCGCAGAAAATGGATTCCAACGGTATTGTGAACTTCAACTACAACGCCAAGTCAGGCCTTACTACAGCAAACAAGAAGACCCCAATTTTCTACTCGATCGTTCTTGTTGCTTACGCAATGGCTCCGACTGAGGCCGCAACTGGAGAAGCGAAGGCTGCTCGAAACTTCATCAAGTATGTTGTGAATACCTGTACTCCCCAAAAGGGTGCGAAACTCGGTTACGTTGCATTCTCGGGATCATTCCTGACGGTTGCAAACAGAACCATCGACCGAATCAGATAAATTGGTCTCCAGTCGAGGCCCAAGACTATGAGTCTTGGGCCTCGACTAAACTTCGAGTGGAGAAAAATGAGAAGCCTCAAGCTCACCGCCATTGCAGTCTTGGCACTCGCAACTTTGACAGCATGTGACCCGCCCATCCCAGCATCACTTTTGGTTGAACAGGCAGAGCAAAATGTGCAGTGCGGCGAGGCAGGGGAGATAACGGTCTACATGGACCCAGGTTTTGGGGACCTGATGGACACCTGGAATGAGCCCTTGGTTGCTGCGTGCCCCGATCTTTCGATGGTTGCTGTCGAAAGTCCAGCTGAAGCTCAGATTGTTGCATCAATTTTTTCTGCTCCATGTGATGCAATCGCATCCGCCCCAATAGCCTATGACGCGGCAGCAATAGTCTTCTATCTCGACGAGGCATTCTCTCTAACTCTGTCTGCCGAAACAATTCAAGGAATATTTTCCGGAACAATAACCAACTGGTCGGACCCAAC
>CAZBTW010000222.1:0-1532 GCA_964494925.1 uncultured Aquiluna sp. | reverse complement strand
CGCCCCGGTCACACCGAAGCTGCCGTTGATTTGATGAAGCTGGCAGGACTTGAGCCAGTAGCCATGATGGCTGAAATGGTCAACGACGATGGAACAATGATGGGTGGTGAGGAATTATTTGAGACTGCTTTAAGGTTTGACTTACCTATGACTAGCATTTCTCAGATTAAAGAGCACCTGGTGAACAAGGACCCACAGAAGTTCAACAGTGCCAACCGAATCCGCTTCGAAGCTGAAGCCAAGCTACCCACTAGCCACGGGGACTTCAAGGTACGTGGTTATTACGATGTTCAAACCACCGCTGACCACGTGGCAATCATTGCCGGCAACCCGACTGGCGAAAACGTTTTAGTGCGCATGCACTCCGAATGCATCACCGGCGAAGCATTTGGTTCCCTCAAGTGTGAGTGTGGACCACAGCTGGATGGCGCGCTTGATGCGATAGCAGCAGACCCCAATGGCGGAGTCGTTGTCTACCTTCGCGGCCAAGAAGGTCGTGGCATTGGACTTCTGAACAAGCTCAAGGCTTATGCGCTGCAGGAGCAGGGGCTGGATACCGTGGACGCGAACCTGGCTCTAGGTTTCCCGAGCGAGGCACGAGAGTATGGCGCTGCGGTAGCGATTTTGAAGGACCTTGGAATCACAAGTGTTCGACTACTGACCAACAACC
This sequence comes from uncultured Aquiluna sp., assembly GCA_964494925.1. GTDB lineage: Bacteria > Actinomycetota > Actinomycetes > Actinomycetales > Microbacteriaceae > Aquiluna. Next base: position 862 of record CAZBTW010000222.1, on the reverse strand, counting down.
CAGCGAAGCGAAGCTTCTTGGAAGAGGCCGGAATCGCAGTGACCGAGACAGTCCCCCTGATCGTGGGACTAGCGGACCAGAATCTTGGTTATCTTGAGGCTAAGCGTTCACGCATGGGCCACGAGATTCCCACTAATCTAGGTGAATGAGCGGTTCCGGAGCACCAGTAATTGAAGTTTCAGGCAAGGGCAAGAAAGTCTTTGTAATCGCCACCTCTTGGCACCCTGAAATTATGAATGGCCTAATCCAGGGCGCGAAAGCTGAGCTGGAGCGTTCAGGCTGTGAAGATGTCGTGTTTCAAAGCGTTCCAGGAGCCTTCGAGTTACCGCTAGCTGCCCAGGCAGCAGCAAAATCAAACCCAGATGCGATTATCGCTTTGGGTGTTGTGATCCAGGGTGACACCCCACACTTCGACTACGTTTGCTCGGCTGCAACCGAGGGGCTGAATCGAGTTCAGCTAGACAGCTCGATTCCAATTGGTTTTGGGTTACTGACTGTTGACAATGAACAGCAGGCATTGGCAAGGGCCGGGCTTGAAGGTTCGAAAGAAGACAAGGGAGCCGAAGCAGTGCAGGCGGCCCTTGCGATGTCTAAACTAATCAGCGAGAACTAGCCGGCTCCCATCAGGTCACCACGCTAGAGTGTAAATGACCTAAGGAGAAATTGTGGATCTAACAATTGAAATCACTCGGAACACTTTGATTGTTCTTCACTTCGTTGGACTGGCGTCCCTATTGGGCGGGTTCCTGACCCAAATGAAGTCACTCAAAACCGCCAATGCCAGAATCCTTCCTGCCATGGTCCATGGAGCGTGGACAATGTTGGTAACCGGACTTCTTCTGGTTGGATTGGCCGAATACCG
>CAZBTW010000221.1:0-1552 GCA_964494925.1 uncultured Aquiluna sp. | reverse complement strand
AGATTGTTGAAAGCGCAGTCATGGGCGGGGCAGTGGTTGCACTTTGTGGCAAAGTTTGGGTTCCGAATCGAGACCCTGGCAAGTTTCCAGTTTGTCCTGATTGTCAGAAGATTTACGAATCGCTAAAAAAGTAATTTAGACAAATACAGTGGGAATCGCTGGCTCGCCATTAGATAGCCGGAAGGCGCTTTCTGGAAGTTCCGCCAGCACCTCTTGGTGGTGATTGCGAGCCTGAATCACGCCTTTTTGGCCGGTGGCAGCCTGATCAATTTCCCCTTGAGAAACCAGCTCAACCTGAAGTGGCCTACCTTGGCTTGGGCCACCAACAAGTTCTTGGCGAGCGGTGCCTGTTTCAACGTTCCGACTGGCAAACTTCTTTCCAGCCCGATTGGACTTGGAGGCTGAAGTCTTTGCAACGTCAACCCAGTTCTCTCCGTCGAAGTGTGAAACCAATTTGTAGACGAAGCCAACAGTTGGGTGACCGGAGCCAACAACCAAGGATGTCCCGACCCCATAGCGGTCAACCGGAGCTGCAGCCAAAGCTGCGATTGTGTATTCATCCAGATCACTGGTCACAACGATCTTTGTCTCGGTTGCACCCAGTTCATCAAGCAAACTTCGAACTTTCCTTGCTGCAACGGTGAGGTCTCCGGAGTCAAGACGAACCGCTGCAATCTTGCCATCGGTTAGCCGCACTGCTTCCCTGACAGCTGCTTCAACATCGTAGGTGTCGACAAGCAAGGTCGTGTCAGTGCCCATTGAGTCCAGTTGCGACTTAAACGCTTCGGATTCGGTGTCGTGCAGCAATGTGAACGAGTGGGCGCTGGTGCCCATGGTTGGAACCCCGTAGCTACGGCCAGCTTCTAGGTTGCTGCTGGCATCAAACCCAACGATGTAGGCCGCTCTTGCCGCAGCAACAGCGGCATGCTCGTTGGCGCGTCGCGCACCCATCTCGGCAAGATACCTGTCACCGGCTGCGAATCTCATTCTGGCTGCGGCCGAGGCCACAGCACTGTCGTAGTTCAAGATCGAAAGTATTACCGTCTCCAGCAACACTGCCTCAGCAAATGAAGATTCCACCCGCAACACCGGGGATCCAGCGAAGAAGAACTCGCCTTCCCGGTAACCATTTATTGATCCAGAAAATTTGTAGTTGGACAACCAATCGGCTGTCTCCTGATCGACGATGTCTTGGGATAGCAAAAATTCAAGTTCTGATGCTCCAAAGCGAAAGTTCTTGATCGCTTCGAGTAGTCGACCGGTTCCAGCTACCACGCCGTACCGCCGCCCAGGCGGCAGTGACCTGGTGAATACCTCGAATACCGACTCGCGGTCAGCTTTGCCAGACCGCAGGGCAGCCTGCACCATGGTGAGCTCATAGCGATCTGTTAGCAGGGCGGTCGACACCCAAATAGCCTACCTATGCCAAACCTGTAATTGGGCTTCGGGCCTAGACTTGGGGCGTGGATTCTAGACCTATTGGCGTTTTTGACTCGGGAGTCGGTGGCTTGACAGTTGCGCGAGCGATTATTGACCAGCTCCCAAACGAATC
>CAZBTW010000220.1:0-1556 GCA_964494925.1 uncultured Aquiluna sp. | reverse complement strand
TTCATCCGTGGAATTGTGACCGAGTGGATCACAGCCAGGATGCTAGCTAGGAAGGCGGCGTAATAATGGACGGACTAAACAAAGTATTAGTAACCATTGGTCGTGGTGTTGGTGGCGTGGTTGGTACTCTGTACCAAGCAGGTCGCGACACAATCGACACAATCATCCGTAACATCCTGCCTTTCATGGCATTCATTTCCTTCATCATCGGTCTAGTTCTAGTAACCGGTGTTGGTGACTTGATTGCTCAAGGTATTAAGGGTCTCGCTGGCAGCATTGTCGGTCTTCTGATCGTTTCTGTTGTCTGTGCTATTCCTGTTCTCTCCCCGCTGCTTGGTCCAGGTGCTGTTATTGCACAGGTTGTTGGAACCCTGCTCGGTGTTGAGATTGGTAAGGGAACTATCCCTCCACAGATGGCACTACCAGCTCTATTCGCAATCAACCCACAGGTTGGTTGTGACTTCATTCCAGTGGGTCTAGCCCTTGGAGAAGCAGAGCCTGAGACTGTAGAGGTTGGTGTACCAGCAGTGCTGTTCTCCCGCCTTATCACCGGACCGCTATCTGTCGTAATCGCTTACGTAGCTAGCTTCGGCCTATACAGCTAAGAAACAAAAACATCCTTTCGGGGGTTATCAGAGGATGGGTCGAAATTCGGCCCATCCTCTGATTACTAATCAGGGCATTTATTAGTTCAAAGGAGAGCAAAATGGCAGAGTACAAGGCAGTAAAGATCGACAAGGGCCCAGGCGGCTGGGGTGGTCCACTAACCATCAAACCAACCGATGCACGTCCCTACATCTATTCAGTGACCGGTGGCGGAATTCACCCATTGGCACAAAAGATCGCTGACCTAACCGGGGGAATCGCATTTGATGGCTTTGCCTCATCAAAGAAGTTTGAAGAGATCGCAGTGGCAGTGATTGACTGCGGTGGAACAGCCAGAATCGGCGTTTACCCGATGAAGAAGGTTCCAACCGTTGACATCCACGCAACTTCCCCTGCTGGTCCTCTTGCAATGTTCATCACCGAAGACCTACTGGTCACCGGTGTGAAGCTTGAAAACATCAACCCAGCCTAAGGAGAGAAATGACAGTGCTTTATAAAAGCTCTGTCACTGAGATTGGCGAGCTAGTTCCCAGCTTTATTGCTGAGGGAATGCTGGTTTTTTTTGGTGAGAGTGCGCCGGAGGAGCTGCGCACCTTCTGCATCATCCACAAGCTGGAGCATGCGGAGGGGCAAGTAAAGACAGGTGATTTTGTTTCAATTGACGGCCACGAGTTTGAAATTCTCTCGGTCGGTTCAGTTGCTAACGACAACCTCTACAACCTCGGCCACCTCAACCTAAAAGCCAACGGCAACACAGTTGCTGATTTGCCAGGCGATGTCGCCATCGCCAAGGTCGATTTGCCAGAAGTAAAAATCGGCACTCAGATCGAAATATTCAGGAGAGACTAAATGCAATACCGCCTCAAGCTGCAAGAGCTAGCAACAAAGAACGGAAGACCATTCCGCATCGCACTGGTTGGTGCTGGACAAATGGGCCGTGGCTTTGCAGC
>CAZBTW010000219.1:0-1587 GCA_964494925.1 uncultured Aquiluna sp. | reverse complement strand
TCGCTCATCTTCAAGTTCGTTGATGATCTCGAGCTGCTCTTCCTCTGGCAGCTCTTCTAGCAAATCGGCCAAGCGCTCATCATCGAGGTTTTCGGCCAATGCAAGCATTCGATCTTCGGGAAGGTCCAGCACGGCAGTAGCAAGGTCAGCAGGACGCAAATCAGCCACTGTGGAAAGCAGCTGCTGAGCATCCTGCTCCGCAGGATTCTCCTGGTTTTCAGAAACTTCTGACCAGTCCACGAACTCAGTAGGGCCTTTGGCAAACGGGAGAGCGGAAACTTTGGGCTTCCGAACAAAGAGTTCCGCCAAAACCCACTCGCCGCGCTTGTTCTTTTCAATGGAAAAATCTTCAACGGTTGCCTGCAGGTTGGAGCTAATCAGGGTTACCTTGCGACCCAGCATCTCGGCAATTGCCCTTGTCTCCTGACCTTTTTGGCTAAATCTGCGGAGGTCAATCAACCCATTTGTTATCAACTGCCCCGGGGCAATTGCGGTCACTCTAGCGATCGGAAGAAATACTCTGCGCCTGCCAGAAATCTCAATAACAAAGCCGGTAGCCCGTGGTGGTTGGGTCTTTCGGTATGACATCAGGACGTCAATTACCTTGCCAACTCGGTCTCCAACGGGGTCGAATACGCCACAACCAGCCAATCTGGCTACGAAGACTCGGGTTGCGCTCACAGAGATAACCCTATTGGGGTGCTCAGAAAACATGAAACAATTCCTTTCAATGAGTGAGCGCACTAACAGTCTTCGGAAGAAACCAGCAGGACCAATGGTCCCAACTGGCCACAGCATGGGTGAGTTTCGCAACTACGTTGAGGCAACCGAGCTGGTGAACAAGCTGGTGCAGGGGGATTTTCCGGCTGCGAAGATTTCCATCATTGGTCACGATCCGGTATTGGTTGAGCGCGTGCGCTCACGACTTGGCTATGGGCGGGTTGCGCTTTCGGGTGCACTCACCGGATTTTGGCTCGGGCTAATCTTTGCGATTCTGCTGGGCGTTGGTTTTACGCAGTCCCCCGATGGAGAGATCAGCTACCAGCCGCAGCAGTTTGCAGCCGTGCTAATCGTTGCTGCTGGCATCGGGATGTTGGTCAACATCTTGAGATTTGGCCTTGCCAAACAAAAGCGCGGATACCTCAGCACTCAGATGCCGATAGCAACCAGGTACGAGGTCATTGTCCCAACCGAGGATGCGGCAACTGCTCTAAAGGCCGTAAACCAACCTCTAGCTGAGTGACGCCATCCATCTCTCTAGAGCTTTAGGCTCTCTGGGCAATGCGCCACTGAGGTTTTCAACCCCATCCCTTGTGACTACAACATCGTCTTCGATTCTTACGCCAATGCCTCGGTAGTTTTCCGGAACCCTTAGGTCATTTGCGTGGAAGTAGAGCCCTGGCTCAATTGTGAAAACCATGCCCTCCTCCAAGATTCCGTCCTGATACATCTCGCGCCTGGCTTGAGCACAATCGTGCACATCGAGCCCTAGGTGGTGGCTTGTGCCGTGCACCATGTACCTGCGGTGTTGCTGGTTTTCAGGCTTCAGAGCCTCTTCGGCTGACACATCGATGATTCCCAATTCAG
>CAZBTW010000218.1:0-1591 GCA_964494925.1 uncultured Aquiluna sp. | reverse complement strand
CTCCTACCTGCAAGGCTGCATGGACTACGCGGATGATGCTAAGGCCGAGTTAGTCAAGGCCTACGCCTCGTTCGTGGTCTCCGAAGAGGGTCAGCGAGTAGCCGCTGAGGCTGCAGGTAATGCACCGATTTCTGAGGACCTTCGCCAGAAGGCTCTAGCAATCATCGACCAGATCAAGTAAACATCTGGAGAACTAATCGGATTAGTCCGGGCTCGGCCACCCGAGCTCGGACTAATCTAGTTTCAGCCTCAAGGCAAGCTCGGGAGACAAATTGACCACTGCAGGTTCAAAGCCAAAGACCAAAGTCAGAGTTGGCGACTTGGTATTCTCCCGCACCGCAACTTTCGCCGGCGTGAGCATTCTCATAACACTTGCTGCAGTCGCCGTGTTTCTTTTCATACAGGCTGTTCCCGCCTTGAGCCCCGATGCCGACTTTGCTGGCAAGGCTGAGGATCCGCTGAGTTACGTTGCTCCCTACGTTTTCGGCACCCTCTATGGATCAATGATTGCTCTCGCCATCGCGACACCGCTGGCGATTGGCATTGCCCTTTACATTTCTCACTTCGCCAACCGACGGCTGGCTCAGACGCTTGGCTACATCACGGATCTGTTGGCCGCAATTCCGTCCGTCGTTTACGGCCTTTGGGGCATCTTGGTGTTGGCGCCTTTCCTAAACCCGAGCTACATCTGGTTGAACGAAAACCTGGGTTGGATTCCATTGTTTGAAGGTCAGGTCTCGGCTACCGGGCGCACAATGCTCACGGTTGCGATTGTTCTTTCAATCATGGTGCTGCCAATCATGGCTGCAATTATTCGAGAGGTTTTCCTCCAAACTCCAAAACTTCACGAAGAGGCCGCTCTTGCGCTCGGGGCAACCCGCTGGGAAATGATCAAGATGGCAGTGTTGCCATTTGGTCGTCCCGGAATCATCTCCGCCATGATGCTGGGTCTTGGCAGGGCCCTAGGTGAAACTATGGCGGTTGCGATGGTGCTCTCACCGGCTGCAGTAATCAATTTCGCACTGCTTACCTCACAGAACTCCAACACGATTGCGGCAAACATCGCCCTGGACTTTCCAGAATCGGGTGGCGACTATCGCTCGTTGCTGATTGCCACGGGTTTGATGCTTTTCTTGATAACCATGGTGATCAATATGATTGCCCGCTACATCGTTAGCCGCCGAGCCGAATTCTCAGGAGCTAACTGATGACCAACTCCGTCTCCACAATTCAGGCTTCCGCTTCGCTGCCGCGTTGGTACACACCGGCTGCTCTGGTTGGTTCATTCAGCATCGCACTCGCCACCTTCACAGTCTCCAGTTCAAACTCCGAGGCCGGTGGGCCAAATCTAATTGCCGTGGTGCTGTTCGGTTTCGCGCTCTACATGATCGGAACTTACGTCGCCTCGAGAAGCGTTGAGGGGAAAAGAAGGGCCACAGACCGAATTGTCACCGGTTGGGTAACTGCGGCTTTTGCACTTGCAGTCATTCCACTCTTGTCCCTCACCTGGACGGTTTTCGAAAAGGGACTCAACCGACTGGACATCGACTTCTTTACCATGTCCATGCGGAACGTAGTGGGTGAAGGCGGC
>CAZBTW010000217.1:0-1598 GCA_964494925.1 uncultured Aquiluna sp. | reverse complement strand
TATCGGACGGTGATTCGCTTTAGAAGCACCCAGGTAAGGGCGAGTAGCCCGGCGTAAAGTGGCGCTCCCATCAGTGCTCTGGCAAGAGCCAAGGCCTCCACCTGGCCTGAAAAATACAGCGGTAGTTGCACCAGCAACCTAGTTGCGAAGAAGCCAACCCAGATCAAAGTGACCATGCGCAATCTGCGGTAGCTGGTTTTTTCGTTCCGCCAATTCTCGAGGCCAAAAAGCAACTGAGCGACATAGCCCATGATGGGCCTTCCGAATAGCACGGAGAGCAACAGCACTGATCCATAGGCGGCATTTGTTATAAACCCAGGCACGAAGTAGTCAGACGCTTGTCCACCATCACGCAGTGCTAAAAACGCAGCTAATGCGATTGCTAGCGCACCGACAATTGCCTGAGTGAGGGCCTTGCGCTGAATAAGCCTGATGGTGATGAAAACCAGCGCGCTTGAGGCTGCCAAAATCACGGCCACCCAAGCATCCTTAGTTAGCGCATAGCTAAAGGAAAACAGCGTTGCCGGCACAACCGCCTCGGCGATGCCAAGAGGACCGCCGATGCCATCAAGCAATGATTTTTTGTTGAGCTCATAGCCGTTCTCGGTCGCCTCTAATCCAAGGCGCTTGGCAACATTCTCTGGATTACTCATTGCCTGCTATGGGGTTTTGAACTGGCAACTTGAGCAGCAGTAGTTCACCTGGTGGCATAGCTATTTCGCCTCGATTAACGGCTGTGGAACGGAAAATCTCTATCAGCTTGCGGTAATGGAAATCATCAAGTGCCGGAGAGTTGATAACTCCTCGGAGAAACCACCTCGGGCCGTCTACGCCAATAAATCGAGAGGTTCTGGTTTGCTTGTTTCCGCCGACATCCACGATCAAATTGGCTTGAAGTTCCGTGCCCAATAAACCCTGAACTCGTTGCGCCGAACCCCCTTGCGATGTGATTCCCTTCTCCAGGGCATCCAAGGTCTCGAGCCATAATCCAGCTGATTTGCTTGCGGCAAAAGCCTGAAGTTGAAGTCGGTGACCATTGAGCTCGAGGGTCAAAGCGACGATCTTCTTGGAACTCTCATCTACGTCAGCTCGGATTTGCAAGTCGGGTCTTGGTGCGATCCTGATGGCGCCAAAATCCAAGTAGGGGGTGAGGATACCGACCTCTGAAACGTCGAAGGGACCGTTTGTAGCCCTGTCCTCGGGAGCGCTTTTACTCATTTAGTTCCTGCCGCTTGATCCAAAACCAGTTTCGCCTCGCGAGCTTTCCGGAAGGGTTTGGACGGCAATGAAGTTTGCAATCTCTACCCTCTGGAATACCAGCTGCGCGATTCGGTCGCCCCTGGAGATGGAAAAGTCTTCATTTGAGGTGTTTAGAAGTGGAACCATGATTTCGCCGCGGTAGCCAGCGTCAATTGTGCCCGGGGCATTCAGAACCGTGATGCCGTGCTTTACCGCAAGGCCGCTTCTTGGATGCACCAGTCCGACAAATCCCTCCGGCATCGCAATCTTGATGCCGGTTGGAATCAGGGCACGCTCCCCTGCCCCGAGGACGTGGTCAATGGTTGATTTCAAATCGGCCCCAGCGTCGCCTGGTTTGG
>CAZBTW010000216.1:0-1605 GCA_964494925.1 uncultured Aquiluna sp. | reverse complement strand
AAATCACCAAGATTGATGACCGTGGCAAGCTTTCGCTAGCTCCGGTTGTCGAGGACGATCAGGCTAGCGCGGAGTAACTTGAAACTAGGTCTTCTAGACTCTTGCGATTTCACCGCTGAGGCTTCACGGGTTTGCAGAACCGTGTTGCCCAGCGGTGTTCGCATTTTGTCTGAGGAGGTGCCCGGGGCACCTTCGGTAGCAATAGCTGCTTCGGTTGCTGTTGGGTCAAGGGACGAGGGTCCTGAAACCTATGGCTCGACTCACTTCCTGGAGCACCTGTTGTTCAAAGGAACCAGCACCCGCTCTGCGCGAGATATTTCGGTTGCATTTGACTCGGTGGGCGGATCTTCAAATGCCAGCACTGCCAAGGAGTACACCAGCTACTACGCGCGCGTGATGAACTCGGCATTGCCCCTGGCTTTGGATGTAATTCTGGACATGTTCGTTGATGCTCGCATTGATGAAGATGAGTTCGAGCTCGAACGAACCGTGATTCTTGAAGAGCTGGCAATGAGCCAGGATGACCCAGAGGATGTGGCTCACGAAGAGTTAGCTGCAGCCCTGTTGCCAGGTCACGAGCTGGGTAGGCCAATCGGAGGCACCAAGCAAACCATTTTGGCAACGAAGCGCAGTGATGTTGTGGATCACTATAAGAAGCACTACATACCGTCAAACTTGGTGATTACTGCAGCCGGGGGAGTTCGGCATGAAGAGCTAGTTGAGCTGGTGCAGCGCGAATTAGACAAGGTAGGTTGGCTCAGTTCTAGCGCCGAGCCAAGTCAACGAAGAGACCAGTCGGAAAGCAAGCTTCCAAAACCTAAGTCTTTTGCCGGAGTCAACCATGACTTTGCGCAAGCAAATATCCTGCTGGGCTATCAAAGTATTCGGGGCATGGACCCTGATCGCTACGCACTTGGGCTAATGAGCACAATCTTGGGTGGCGGAATGTCCTCGAGGCTCTATCAAGAAATTAGAGAGCGCCGCGGCCTTGCGTATTCAACATATTCATATCAACAGGGTTACGCTGACGCCGGCTACTTTGGTCTCTATGCTGGCTGCAATCCGGACAATTCTGAACTGGTCACAAAACTGATGCGGGACGAGCTCGCATCGTTGGCTGCAAATGGTGTTACCGAGCAGGAATTTGAGTTGGCACTTGGTTCACTCACCGGAGGTTTGGCTCTTCGATACGAAAGCTCCATGGCACGTATGAACCGGCTACTCTCCGCGGAGATTGGCAGTGGTGAGTACCTTTCCACTGAGGAAATCCTTGATAGGTTCAAGCAGGTGACCATGCCCGAGGTGCAGGCAGTTGCTTCAAGAATTATTCAGGGGAGTTCATCATTGGTTGCAGTGGGGCCAGATTTGAGCAAATTAGAACAATTAGCTTGATAGGTTTGGCATCATGATTCAAGTTTCGATTTTGGGCGCCAGTGGGCGCATGGGTGCTCTCACCAAGGACTTGGTGGATGCCGACAGCAATTTGAAGCTGCACTCGGCCTTGGGCTCACGCTCCTCCAGAAACGAGATGCTGGGGGCTGATGTGGTGGTTGACTTCACTCGCTTGGATGTCTCTGAAGAACTGGTTCTGTTCGCGATCGAGAA
>CAZBTW010000215.1:0-1611 GCA_964494925.1 uncultured Aquiluna sp. | reverse complement strand
TTGTGATCCCGGATTTGGTGAGCTCTGCCAGGAACGCCGGAGTTGTTGATTCCGGATTTGCCTCGGTTGTGATTTCAACTTGCGGCTCAAACCCAAAAACGTCTTCGAGCGACTGAACAATGCTTGCAATCTGCTTACCTGAAAACAGCGAGGGTGTTCCCCCACCAAAAAAGACCGTGCTGAGTTTTCGCTGACGGTATCCAGAATCTCGAATAACTTCAGCGCTCTTGTTGATTTCGGCTATCAGCGAGAGGTGAAACTCTGCTTGGGAGACTCCGCCTATTTCTTTGGCAGTGTAGGTATTGAAATCGCAGTAGCCACAGCGAACCTCACAAAAAGGAATGTGGACATAGGCGTGAAAAGTCTGGTCAGACCCTAATCTTGCTGGAATTAGACCGGATTCTGGCCAGGGGATTCCAACCGGCAGTGCCGAAGCCACTATTTCTTCTTTTCGGTCTTCGACGTTTCGTCTGAGGAAAGTGCTGCGATGAAGGCTTCTTGGGGAACCTCAACTCTTCCCACCATCTTCATTCGCTTCTTTCCCTCTTTTTGCTTCTCGAGTAGCTTGCGCTTTCTAGAGATGTCTCCTCCGTAGCACTTAGCCAAAACGTCCTTGCGAATAGCGCGAATTGTTTCTCTTGCAATAATCCGAGAACCGACAGCCGCTTGAATTGGAACCTCAAACTGCTGACGAGGAATTAGCTCACGAAGCTTGGCTGCAATCTTGGTTCCATGCCCATAGGCCTTGTCGCGATGGACGATAGAGCTAAACGCATCAACCTTTTCCCCCTGAAGCAACAAGTCGACCTTTACTAGATCGCCGGCCAGGTAGCCATCCTCTTCATAGTCCAGGGAAGCGTAACCTTGGGTCTTGCTTTTGAGCTGGTCGAAGAAGTCAAAAACAATCTCTGCCAACGGAAGTTGGTACCGAAGTTGGACCCGATCTTCGCCTAAGTACTGCATGTCAAGCATGGTTCCACGCTTGTTTTGGCAGAGCTCCATGATTGTGCCGACGTAATCCTTGGGGCTCAGAATTGTCGCCTTGACGATTGGCTCCCTAACCTCTTTGATCTTTCCCTCTGGAAACTCGGACGGGTTTGTGACGATGAATTGCGTGTTGTCTTCACGGGTTACTTCGTAAACAACAGAGGGTGAAGTTGCAATCAGCGAAAGGTTGAATTCCCGCTCGAGGCGCTCCGTGATGATCTCTAGGTGGAGCAAGCCAAGAAACCCACAGCGAAAACCAAAGCCGAGTGCTGCTGAAGTTTCTGGTTCATAAACCAATGAGGCGTCAGAAAGCCTGAGCTTGTCTAATGCCTCTCTCAGGTTTGGATAATCAGAGCCGTCAATCGGGTAAATTCCTGAGAAAACCATCGGCTTTGGCTCTGCATAGCCCTTCAGGGCCTCTTTGGCTGGGCTCTGCTTGGTGGTGACTGTGTCACCGACCTTTGACTGCCTGACATCTTTCACACCGGTGATTAGGTAACCAACTTCGCCTGCCGCCAGTCCCTTGGTTGCTTGTGGCTCCGGGCTAATAACGCCAATCTCGAGCAACTCATGAACAGCCTTGGTGGACATCATCTGAATCTGTTCACGAGGTGATAGCCGACC
>CAZBTW010000214.1:0-1611 GCA_964494925.1 uncultured Aquiluna sp. | reverse complement strand
AAACAATTTCGAGGGGCGAAGATTTATGTGGTGGTCAAAAGCGAATCGAAGCTTTAGTAACAGCCCGCGCTCTAGTACCCCAGATGGAACCCTTGGATCTCCAATTGCACCCAGCAAGATTGCATCGTGCTTGGCCAAATTAGCCAAGTCATCGTCAGTGAGGGCGTCCCCGCTTGCTAAAAACCTGTCCGACCCGAGCGGGTAGCTGGTTGTTTCTAGCTTGGTGTCGCCGAGCGCTTTTGTAAGCGCATCGAGCGCGACAGCAGTGACCTCCGGTCCGATGCCATCTCCGGGTATTACGGCAAGGTTTATCTGGTTCAAAAAGCCTCACAAGGTTGGTTTCTTAAACCTTATCTGCTGCGAGCAGTTATTACAGCTGAACCTCAATGGTGACATCGATTGCCTGCTTGGGCGCACCATCCACATTCAAGTTGCGAATACGCTCCTGGACCTTGGCATTGAGCCCATGTCTCTGAGCCCAAGACTCAAGTTGTTCGACTGTCGGCAATACATCCGGCAATCTTGGACCGCCGTAACCTTCTGCCAAATTTCGGCGAGCATGAAACACCCCCAAAAGTGCCCCAGACTTCAGTTGTGCTAGCGCATTGTCCAGTGCCTTTTCTAGATCAGCCGCCGGTATCTGCAGGTAGGCAATCAACACCAGTGATGGCTCTAGCTGAAACCTTGCCTGTGTGGCATCAACCAGATTGCTGTGACAGCGACTTTCAACACCCAGTTGCGCCGCTCTTTCCTGAAAGCGATTCAGAGCGACTTTGGAAATCTCAACGTTTTCAACTTCCCAACCAAGGGTGGCAAAGGCCAGAGCGTTGCGCCCTTCGCCGCCAGCAATATCAACAAGTTTCCCAACTGGAAACTGGTTGATCTTTGCCGCGACAAACTCGTTAGGTTCCGCTCTCCAGAGCGATTCCGCAGCGCGATACTTGGCGTCCCAGGCCGCTGCCTGGTCATCGAGGGTGCTAATTGGTTACAACATCCAATCCAAGAATCTTGGAGGCGTTGGCAACCGACCCACCATTGACTAGTTCCCCGGTGAAGCCCTGGTCAACCATGATGTCGATTGCCTGACCGGCACGGTTACCAGAACGGCAGTAGATGAAGTAATCGGCGGTTTTATCAAGCTGAGAGATTTGCTCCACAAAATCAGCATCGGCAATACCGATCAGCTCGGCACCCTGAAGGTGTCCGGAGTTCCACTCATCCGTGGTTCGAACATCAATCACAGCTGCGAACTCGCTCGCAGCTCTTGCCTCGCTTGTTGAGCATCCAGCCAGAGAACCGACTGCGAATACCGCGACCAATGCCGCAACTAAAAACTTGACTAACTTCATCTTTTCCTCAATCTCTAAACCTATTGGCAATACCCCAGGGGGTATATGCTAGAATAACCGAACAAGTACTTAAACACAAGGAGCCCAGATGGAGATTCCAGAAACAGACATCGATTCTGTAAGAAAGCGGCTTGCCAGAGCGCAGGGTCAGCTCGGTGGAATCATCAAGATGTTGGATGAGGGCAGGGAATGCACCGATGTCCTGACCCAGCTTGCTGCTGCCCAGTCGGCAATCAACCGAGCCGGGTTCACGCTTATCGCA
>CAZBTW010000213.1:0-1614 GCA_964494925.1 uncultured Aquiluna sp. | reverse complement strand
TGGTTGGTAAATACATCGATCTGCCAGATGCATATTTGTCTGTCACTGAGGCTCTTCGCGCCGGTGGTTTTGCCGAAATGACCAAAGTCAATATCAAGTGGATTCCTTCGGATGACTGCGAGTCTGAGCAGGGTGCAGCAGCAGCGCTATCGGAATTGGACGCCATTTGTGTGCCAGGCGGATTTGGCATTCGAGGAATCGAGGGAAAGCTTGGTGCACTGAAGTTTGCCAGGGAAAACCAAATTCCAACGCTTGGATTATGCCTTGGGCTTCAGTGCATGGTGATCGAATACGCTCGAAACGTTGCGGGCATTACAGGCGCCACCTCGAGCGAGTTTGATCCAGAAGGCAAGGATCCAGTAATTGCCACTATGGCTGAACAAATCGACAAGCTTGCTGCATCAGATTTGGGTGGAACAATGCGCCTGGGTACATATCTTGCTGACCTTGTGCCAGGCTCTGTGGTTGCGCAAGCCTATGGGGCGCAAAGTGCCAGCGAACGACACCGGCACCGCTATGAAGTCAACAACAGCTACCGGGACCAGCTTTCCGAGGCAGGCTTGGTTGTCTCAGGAACCTCGCCCGATGGCCAGTTGGTTGAATTCGTGGAGCTACCAAAGGCGGTTCACCCCTATTACGTATCGACTCAGGCCCATCCTGAATTCAAGTCACGCCCAACCCGCCCACACCCTCTATTCCATGGGTTAGTGAAGGCAGCTCTGGAAAGACAAAAGCAGCAGCGCCTGTTTGACGAGAGCTAGCAAAAATGCTGCCGCTTGAAAGCTATCTGCGGCACCTCAGTGTCGAACGAGGTCTCAGTAAAAACACGCTCAGTGCCTACGCGTCCGACCTTGCCAAGTATCAAGATTTTCTTGAAGCTAATTCCCTGGAGTTACTTAGCGTTGGCCCCAAGGAGCTGGAGCGATTTTCGCTTTGGCTGAATGAGGCAGGCTTGAGGGCAAGTTCAATCGGCAGAACTTTAGCCGCGGTTCGGGGGATCCATAAGTTCTTAGTGCTGGAGAACCTGCGCACTGACGACCCAACTAGCAAGCTTCGGCCACCCAAGCTACCCGGCAGGCTCCCGAAAGCGCTCACCATCAATCAAGTTATGGACCTGTTGGCAGCAGCTGGACCAGAGCCAGAGGATGAGGTCTTCGACCCGCTAAGGCTTCGGGATCGAGCGATTGTCGAATTGATGTATTCGACTGGTGCCCGAGTCAGCGAAATAGTTGGCCTGGATTTAGATGAGATCGATGATTCTGGATTAATTCGAGTTCGAGGCAAGGGCTCTAAAGAGCGAGTTGTGCCGGTTGGCTCCTACGCAATGCGCTCACTTCAGGCATATTTGGTCCGGGCTAGGCCCAGTCTCGGAACAGCTGGTAGTACGAACGCACTTTTTTTGAATCAACGTGGCTCCAGGCTGTCCAGACAGAGCATTTGGGAAATCATTCAAGCTGCCGGGCAGGCAATTGGGGTTGAGGTTTCACCTCATGCACTCAGGCATTCCTTTGCAACCCATCTGATTGAAGGCGGGGCTGATGTTCGAGTGGTTCAAGAGCTTCTGGGCCACTCTTCGGTCACAACAACTCAGATTTATACTCTGATGACAATCGA
>CAZBTW010000212.1:0-1617 GCA_964494925.1 uncultured Aquiluna sp. | reverse complement strand
GACTACTCAGCGCTACTCACGAGATTTCCGCGAAGAGGACCGCGTAGGTCGGGGTTGAGATCGGCTCAAGACCCATGCGCTTTGTAAGAATTCGGCGAAGGGTTCGGTAGCAGACTGACGACGATAAACGTGACGCACGACGTTGCAACCATGACCCAGATCAGGGTCGTGAAGCCAGCAGCCTTGACGATCGGACCAATAAGCCAGACCGCAAGCGAACTGGCTCCAAACGCAACGGCAAGACGCATTCCAGAGACACGGGAGCGCATTGAATTATCTACATATCGAACGAGTATGGCATCGGTGAACGGAATCGCCCCGAAGATGGCCGCCATGAACAGAAGTTGCGCAAAATAAAATCCCCATCCATCGGCATAGATCGCTAGCAGGAGGGAAACTACCTGCGCAGCAATGACCATCTTGTAAAGCTTCTTCAACGCCACCTTGTCTAGAAGGTTGCCGATAAGCAATTGGGTTAAAGATGCCAAGACGTACACCAATGCAAGAAAGAGACCCAGTTGAGCCGGATCCTTGGAAATCCCATCGAATCTGCTGCTCAGCAGTTCGTAATTGCTACTAGTTGAAAAGTTGAAAAGCAGGCTACCACTGGTGGCGGCAATCGTCATGATTAGCATCAGTGTTGCCATTGGCACACCATCACGGCTGCCGACAGTCGCCTTCTTTTTGGTTGGTGCTGAGGCCTGCTTGGGTGTGCACCAGGCAAAGGCCAGGCCGCATAAGATGCTAAGAATACCGGGAATGATGAAAGCCATTCGCCAGCCTAGGTACTTGACAAGCAAACCGGTGACCACGGCTGCTAATGCCAGTCCAAGGTTACCCGCCAGACCATTGACCCCGATGGCCCATCCTGGACGCGTGGCGCCCTGAACAAGCATAGGGATGCCGACAGGGTGATAGATGGAGGCGGCACATCCCAGCAAAGCCAGTGCCAGCGCTAATTGCAGTGGGCTGTTTGTGACCGCAACTAGAAGAGAAGCTAGTCCGATCCCCACAAAGAAGATAATCATCATTTGACGGCGGTTCCACAGATCTCCCAGCCGACCTGCAGGCAGCGAGCCAAGTCCGAAGAAGAAGAATGCCGCTACGCTGTAGGGCATGAGATCCTCCCAACGGGCCATACCAAAATCTTGAGCGATCGAGGTTACGGCAGTGGCAAATATCAGCAGGAACATGTGATCCAAGGCATGGCCAATGTTTAGCAACAGGGTGGTTGGTTTGTTGTGTATTGACATGGCTCAGCTAGTCATCGCGGATGCGGGGGCAAGAGGCAGAAATAGCAGGCAAAGGTAGTGCCAAAATCCAGATGTGACAGGGCGTCTCCTTTTGAATAAGCGTTTCAGCTTCGCGACACGATGCTCGAAATCTATACTCTTGAGGGGGTATTTGTCACCACCCCCTGCCCAAGAGCAGGCCCTGCTTGTAAACCAAACAGTAGAACCACACAGAAGTAGTTAACAAAAAAGTTAACTACTTTTGGGTCTGAGAGTGGGTGAGGTCAGTGCTGTAGGTCACTGAAAGCGCAGGGTTTGGAGTGGTGGACGGCACAGGGTTCGAACCTGTGACCCCTGCCGTGTGAAGGCAGTGCTCTACCACTGA
>CAZBTW010000211.1:0-1621 GCA_964494925.1 uncultured Aquiluna sp. | reverse complement strand
GATTCACGCAAGATGGTCGCCGCTTCCAGGACGCTTTAAAGACTACATAGCGATGCCAAAATTCAACCTCTACCAGTCCCTCCACACCACGGTTATTGGCCCGGAGGGTCGCGCCGTTGAAATCCAGATCCGCACGCTGGAAATGCATCAGCGTGCTGAATTTGGTGTTGCCGCTCACTGGAAATACAAGGCTCAAGCTGGCAAGTCAGACACTGAGGTGGATTTTGCTTGGCTGAAGCAACTATCGGATTGGCAGGAAGAGACAGCCGACCCTGGCGAGTTCCTGGATAATTTGCGCTTCGAGATCGGCGCCAAGGAGCTTTACGTTTTCACCCCAAAGGGTAAAGTCGTTGGGCTAGCGGCCGATTCCACACCGATTGACTTCGCATACGCAGTTCACACTGAGGTGGGACACAAAACAATTGGCGCAAAGGTAAACGGACGTCTGGTGCCTTTGGAGAGCAAACTGCAAGCTGGTGATGCTGTAGAGATTCTCACCTCCAAGTCCGAGAACGCTGGCCCAAGTAAGGACTGGCTGAACTTCGTGGCCTCACCAAGGGCACGGGCAAAGATCAAACACTGGTTCACTCAGGAGCGCAAAGAGATCGCCACCGAGGACGGCAAGGAAGCCTTAGCTCGAGGGCTCAGGCGTAAGGGGCTTCCGGTGCAATCACTTGTGGCATCCGAGTCTCTCCAAAAAATTGCCGAGGAGCAGGGCCTAGTCGACACCGCAGCACTTTATAACTCAATTGGTCAGGGTCAACTCGCAGTGGCAACTGTGATCGAGAGGCTCAAGCAGCTAGAAGGCTTGACGCCTGAAGCGGCTACCGAGGAATTGCCGATACAGGTTCCGAAGTCGGTCCTATCCCGCCGCAAACTCTCTCAGGGCGTTCTGGTTAAAGGCGATCCCGATGTCATGTCAAAGATGGCACGTTGCTGCACGCCGGTCCCAGGGGATGAGATAACTGGTTTTATTACTCGAGGTGAAGGGGTCTCCGTTCACCGACAGGACTGCAAGAACGTTAAGTCATTGAACAAAGATCGCCTGGTGGAGGTTAGTTGGGCCGATGAAGCCAGGGGAGTCTTCATGGTTCAGATTCAAATCGAGGCTCTAGACCGATCTGGTCTGCTAAGCGATGTGACAAGGATTCTGACTGAAAACCACGTGAATATTCTGTCTGCTTCGGTCTCGACAGGGCGGGACCGGGTGGCAATCAGCAAGTTCATTTTTGAGATGGCAGACCCCTCACACCTTGATCATCTACTAAATCAGGTGCGCAAGATTGAGGCCGTTTACGATGTCTATAGAGTAAAAAGTAACTAGTTAGTTTTTAATCAACTGCCTGCTGTGCAGCGATCAACCAAGCTTTTCTTGCAGTGATTTGATCTTCAATGTCTTTCTTCTTGTCAGTCTTGGCTGTCTTAAGCTCTGACTCAAGATCAGCAATGGCTTGCTCTAGCTGACTAACAAGAGAATTTGACCGTGCCTTGGCAGCAGGATCAGAACGCCTCCAGGCCTCAGCCTGCATCTCCGCGATCTTCTTCTCGAGCTTGCGAAGTGGCTCCTCAACTTTTCGAACCTGGTCTCGTGGTACGTGGCCGATAGCCTCCCACTTGACCT
>CAZBTW010000210.1:0-1634 GCA_964494925.1 uncultured Aquiluna sp. | reverse complement strand
GCAATGTGGTTCGCTATCTTCTCCATCGCCTGGTTTGCACCGGTTAGCTCCCCACTGCAGGTTGGGTGCAGGATGATGGTCTCGACTCTGTGTTTGACGGGAGTCTGCAATAGGTTTTCTGCGACGAACTGGGTCAGCTCAATTGTTTTGGTTTGGCTTTGTCCGCTGAGCGTTTGATGGCAAGAGGAGCCATCGATAATCAAGGTCTTTTGGGTCAGGGTTGTAAGTAGCTCTTGGTTTTTAGCCACTTGATTCTGATAAGCCGCAGTCAATCCCTTGGAACTAAACGGGGTTCCACAGCAAAACTGACTCAAGCCGGTGGGAATGAAGACTTCGTTTCCGGAGCTCTTAGCTATCTCCAGGACCTTGGCAATTGAGCCATCACCGAAGACCTCGTTCATGCAGGACGGCAGGTAGGCAAATTCAGTGCTCGGATGTGACTCAAGTTTTGACCTGGAAAAACCAGCGGCTCGAATTTGCCTGGACCAAATCGGGGTGAGCCCCCTGGGTGTTAGAGCGGCCAAGAACTTGGACCCAGCTGCGGCCAACGCCGGTACCCTGCTGGCAACCTTTAAGGCCTTGCCCGCGAGCGCCGCCGTCAGACCCCAATAGCGTTGGGCGATTCTTCCCAGGCCCTGCGTAAACCCGTTTTGTCGCTTTGCCCTGATCTCTTTCACGAAGGTCCCGGTGTTGATGTTCACAGGGCAGTTCACCTGGCACATGCCATCGGTGGCACAGGTTTGATCCGCTTGATAGTGGAGTTCTTTGGCTAGCGCCTTCCGAACGCCAGCTGGCTGCTTGGTCATTTCGCGGAAAGCAACTATCCGCTCCCTGGGTGTGAGGGTGAGACCAGCTGACGGGCAAGAAGATTCGCAGTAGCCACACTCAACGCACGAATCCACAATTTCGTCAACCTGCTCAACGGTCTTCAGGTTCTCTAGGTATTCGGTTTCACTGGCGGCGATAATCACACCGGGATTTAGAATCCCGAGTGGGTCAAAGGCGGTTTTCACGCGCTTGATGATTTCAAAGAGCTCTGCCCCGAACTGCGCTTCAACAAATGGCGCCATCGCCCGACCGGTGCCATGTTCAGCCTTCAGATTGCCCCCCAGATTTAGAATCAGGTCGACCATTTCTGAAGTGAACTCCCGAAACGCCGAAACGCGCTGATCCGAGTCAAAATTGTCGGCAATCATGAAGTGGATATTTCCGTCTCTTACGTGTCCGAAAATCACGGGCGTTCCATAACCATGACGTTCACAGAGCGCGCCAAGCTCCTTGCACGCCTCTGTTAGCTTTTCAGGCGGGACGGCGACGTCCTCCAACAGTGCAGTGGTGCCCTGCGGCCTAGCTTTAGCAACAATCGCGTAGAGGTTTTTGCGCATCGCCCAGAGACGATTTCGCAATTCAGGTTCAGTGACGCCTGCAAAAACTAGTTGGCTGGCAAACTTCTTTCGAAACTCCAGCTGGGAGGAATCTAGGTCTTCGTGGCTGTCTGCCTCGAATTCGACGATCACGGCAGCCGAGTTCTCGCCCAGCACGGCGACAACTTCGTCCGGAAGTAATTGCTGTCCGGCTAGAGCTGCAAGCGAGGTCCGATCCATTAGCTCAATTGCGGCTGGATTTTGTTGGAT
>CAZBTW010000209.1:0-1638 GCA_964494925.1 uncultured Aquiluna sp. | reverse complement strand
AAGCAAAAATGTAATGAGCTAGAAATTGAAGTTCCAAAACTGGCATTTGAACCAGGGCGCGTGATCGCGGGTCCCGCCGGAATAACGCTCTACTCTGTCGGCACCATTAAGGATGTTGCGATTAGCGACCAGGGGCCTGCTGCGACCAGGAAGTACGTGAGCGTTGATGGCGGCATGAGTGACAACGCCAGGCCAGCACTATACGAAGCTGAGTATTCGGCTGCTTTGGCTTCCAGAGACTCCAAGACAGAGGGAGCGCTGGCCAGAGTTGTTGGAAAACACTGTGAATCCGGCGACATTGTGGTGAGGCACGCATTCTTGCCTGCGGATGTCTCGGTGAATGATCTAATCGCAGTTCCTGCCACCGGAGCGTATTGCTTTTCGCTATCTTCTAACTACAACTACCTACCTAGACCGGCTGTAGTGGCAGTCAAACAGGGCGTTGCCAAGGTCTTGGTTAGGGCTGAGACCGAACAAGACTTGCTCGGCAGAGATGCTGGCTACAAACCCGGAGAGGCATAGAAATGCAGAGTGCTTACAGACCAATTAGGGTCGCGCTACTCGGGGCCGGATCGGTTGGATCACAGGTTGCTCGGTTGCTTATTGAAAACCAAAGCGAGTTGGCAAACAGGGTTGGTGCAACTCTCGAGCTTTCCGGAATTGCTGTTCGGGACGTGAATGCCAAGCGTGATGTTGAACTACCACAGGAGCTTTTCACTCAAGATGCCGAGGGCTTGATTCTTGGAAGTGACATAGTGATCGAGCTGATCGGTGGCATTGAGCCTGCGAAGTCTTGGATCATCACGGCCTTGAATTCCGGTGCCGATGTTATTACTGCTAACAAGGCGCTGATAGCCGCCCATGGACCAGAGCTGTTTGACCTAGCAGAGCAGCTTGGCGCACAGCTGTATTTTGAGGCTGCAGTTGCAGGTGCTATTCCTATCATTAGGCCCCTAAGGGAGTCTCTGGCCGGGGACAAGATAAACCGGGTCATGGGAATTGTAAACGGCACCACGAACTTTATCCTCGACTCAATGGAGTCATCTGGCGCCGATTTTGATGATGCGCTGCAACTGGCCAAAGAGCTCGGCTACGCCGAGGCTGACCCAACTGCCGATGTCGGTGGTTACGATGCCCAGAGCAAGGCAGCGATTCTGGCTTCTTTGGCTTTCCACTCAGAGGTCCCAGTGGAGCTGGTTCACCGCGAAGGAATCACTGAGATTGGTGCAAGTCTGTAATATCCACTAAGAAGCCCCTATAATGGGGCTTCTTTACAACCAAAGGAAGTATCAATGGTAACGAAACGAAAAGCAGCACCAGCATCGTCTAGCGAATCACCAGCACCAGCTAGTAAAAGCAACAGCTTGCGTGTACGACTAGATGACATGGCAACGATCCAGCCTAAGACAGCAAAGCAGAAGGAATTCTTCGATGCCTATAACGCTGGTGACTACTTCATGTGTTTGCATGGTGTTGCTGGTACGGGTAAGACTTACATCGCCCTGTACAAAGCGCTTGAAGAAGTGATGGAGAAGAGCAGCCCTTACAAGAAGGTTGTCATTGTCCGTAGTTCTGTTCAAAGCCGTGACATGGGTTTCTTACCCGGTGACGCTAACGAGAAGATGGAGACATTCATCC
>CAZBTW010000208.1:0-1653 GCA_964494925.1 uncultured Aquiluna sp. | reverse complement strand
TCTTCGGTTGCCCTAACAACGACTGGAATCATCAAAACGCTAAGCGCAATTGCGCCTGCGAAACCATTGATAGCAGCAGCTGGCCCGAGCAGAACCAAGAACAAAGTGAATGCAAATAGACCTGCCACGATGGACGGAATTCCTGTCATCACGTCAACGAAGAAAGTTACTGCCCTAGCTAGGCGGCCGCGGCCATATTCAACAAGATAGATCGCAGTCATAATTCCTACTGGCACTGAAATCAAACTCGCAATTAGTGTGAGCTCTAAGGTGCCAACAATTGCGTGCAGCGCACCACCACCAGGACCGACGACATTTCTCATGGAGTTTGTGAAGAAAGCAGTGTCGAGTCTGGCTAGCCCGTTACTGATTACGGTCCACGCCAAAGAAATAAGTGGAATGACAGCCAGCGCAAATGCTGCTGTGACTAATGATGTGACTAAGCGATCGGCTGCTTTTCTGCGTCCTTCAACTAATCGCGAAATCAAGATAGTCACAGCGAGATAAATCGCGAATCCCGCAAGGCCCACCCCCACCAAGCTTGGCGCCTGCTGTTGAGCAGCACTTGAAAGGGTAAAGCCCGCAAAAGCCAGCGAGAATGAACCAATAATTGCTGCTGGGGTAAACCACCTTGGTAAAGAAGCGGAAGCCTGGAGGCCGGTCGAGATAATTGCCATTAGTTTGCTCCCGAGAATTCAGCTCGGCGGCTAATGATGTAGCGAGCAATCATGTTTACAACCATGGTGATAACAAAAAGCATCAAGCCCGTGCCGATTAGCAAGCTTCGGTAGTCACCACCTGATTCAGGGAAATCCAGTGCGATGTTGGCAGCGATTGTGTTTGAGTTTTGTGACGTGAGTAGGGCAAAACTAATGATTGATGCAGGGGATAGGACCATGGCAACTGCCATAGTTTCCCCAAGAGCACGCCCTAATCCGAGCATCATGGCCGAAATAATGCCTGGTCGACCAAATGGGATGACTGCCATTCGAATCATTTCCCAGCGCGTTGCTCCTAATGCAAGGGCTGCCTCTTCGTGAAGTTTTGGCGTTTGAAGAAAAACTTCTCGAATGATTGCAGCCATGATCGGCAAAATCATGATTGCCAGGACTATTCCAACGGTCAACATAGTGCGACCGGTTGCTGAAACTTGCCCTTCAAACAGAGGAATCCAGCCCAAGTTTTCATTCAGCCACACGTAAGTCGGGTTCAAGAATGGTGCTAGTACCAGAATTCCCCAAAGCCCGTATACAACCGATGGGATTGCGGCAAGTAGATCAATAACGTATCCCAAGGTTTGAGCAAATCTTCTTGGGGCATAGTGAGAAATGTAAAGGGCGATTCCAATTGCAAGCGGAGTTGCAATTAGCAGTGCAATTACAGATCCATAAAGTGTTCCGAAAACATAGGGCGCCACATATGCCAAAGGCCCATCAGGCGCTTGAGCACCTAGTTCTGCATCAGGTGCGAATGCGGGCAAGGCCTGGATAAAAAGAAAAAAGGCCACTGCAGCGAGAGTGACCAAGATTGAAGCACCAGCAAAAGTGGCGAGTTTCGAAAAAACAAAATCTCCAAGGCGAATCTGGGACTTGCCACGGTTGGCCGTTGCGGTCATGACCTTCGCCTTTCTAGATGGATTAGCCCGAGCCCAGA
>CAZBTW010000207.1:0-1676 GCA_964494925.1 uncultured Aquiluna sp. | reverse complement strand
GCTGATCGATGGCATAGATTTCAGTGGTCTCGGTGGTGCCGCCACCACCCTCGATTTGCAGCAGATAGAGATTCTGCGTGGTCCGCAGGGCACTCTGTACGGTGCCAGCGCCCTGGCGGGCCTGATCCATGTGAAACTTTGTTGCCGCGTAGCAGGCCAGCACATCATTTCCATCGATGCGCATTCCGGGAACTCCAAAGCCCTCTCCTCTGGTGTAAAGCGGGGCTTTGGTCTGAGAATCGATATGCGAAGAAATTGCCCACTGGTTGTTTTGAATAAAGAAAACTATTGGCGCCTCGTTTACGGCTGCAAACAGCAGTGATTCAGAAACATCGCCCTCAGCGGTTGCACCGTCACCCATGTATGAAATGACCGCTAGGTCTTCTTCCATATCTCCGGTGCCAACCTTGCCGTCAAGTTTGACTCCCATGGCATAGCCAACCGCATGCAACACCTGGGTTGCCAGAACAATTGCGTAGAGGTGGAACCTGGTTTCTTCTGGATTCCAGCCACCGTGGTTCACACCGCGCATCATCTTCAGAATCGACATCAGCTCAACCCCGTGGGTTAGCGCAACACCGTGCTCGCGATAGCTCGGGAACATGTGGTCATTCTTACCAACTGCATATCCAGAACCAATTTGGGCGCCCTCTTGACCAATAGCAGGTACCCAGAGGCCGAGCTGCCCCTGGCGCTGCAGAGCAATCGCCTCAATGTCAAAACGTCGAATTCTGGCCATGTCGCGATAGAAGGTTTTCAGAGTTTCGAGATCAAGGTCCTCGATTAGCTTTCCGTATTTCTCAAAGCCTTTTGGCACACCATAGGTTCCATCAGGCGCAAGCAACTGCAGCATTGGTGGCTTTATTTCCGAGGTCACGCCCACTAATTTAGCCCGATACTGAAAGAATTGCTTTATGTTGCGATTTCTAGTTAGCACGATTGTGAACGCCGTAGGTCTCTGGGTCGCCACCTCGATCATCCCTCAGGTGCAGCTGACTCCCTATGGGGGCGAGGGTTTTTGGAATGTTGCCGGCTCATTCCTGGTGGTAGGTGCAGTCTTTGGAATCGTCAACGCAATCATTGCTCCAGTGATAAAAATCATTGCCTTCCCGCTCTACATCATCACCTTTGGCCTGATTGCATTTGTAATCAACGGTGCTCTGCTGCTTTTCGTGGCATGGCTCAGTGGTTTCCTTGGGGCAGACATCTTCAGCATTGACGGCTTCACTTCTGAGGGCTTGTCCATAGAGTCGCTTGGCTGGGCAATTCTCGCTGCGATCGTGATGAGTGTTGCCAGCTTCTTCACCAGAACAGTGCTAAAGCTCCTAAAAATTCGCTAGCTGGCCTTTTCGGTTGTTGGCCGAGCCAGATAGTCATTAGCCGCTTATTAGGGCAAAATGGTGAGGTGACCCTTTCATCGCAACCCCTTAGTCCTCTTGATGGCCGCTACCTAAGCCAAGTCCAAGGACTTGGCGAACACTTGAGTGAGGCTGGCCTAAACAGAGCCAGGGTTCATGTCGAGATTGAGTGGTTAATCTGGTTGGTCGAGAAAGACCTGCTGCAAATCAACAAGGTTTTCAGTGAATCTGAAATTGGTCAGCTTCGAGCACTGGTGACAGAATTCTCGGACGAGTCCGTTGACGCCCTTGCCAAGATCGAAGCAACAACGAGACACG
>CAZBTW010000206.1:0-1687 GCA_964494925.1 uncultured Aquiluna sp. | reverse complement strand
TTCGTTCACTCGAAATGCTTGGGATTGACACCGTGTTTGGTTTGCCTGGCGGAGCGATTCTGCCCACCTATGACCCTTTGATGGATTCCAAGAAAATCCGTCACATCCTGGTTCGTCACGAACAAGGTGCGGGACATGCGGCTGAGGGCTATGCGGCTGCCAGCGGCAAGCTTGGAGTTTGTATTGCTACTTCGGGCCCGGGCGCAACCAACCTCGTGACCGCCATTGCTGATGCGCAAATGGATTCAGTTCCGCTATTGGCTATCACCGGGCAGGTCAACTCATACGCGATTGGAACCGACGCTTTCCAGGAAGCCGACATTGTCGGTATCACAATGCCAATTACCAAGCACAGCTTCCTTGTGACTAAGGCATCCGACATTCCAGCGGTTATGTTTGCTGCCTATCAAATTGCGACTACTGGCCGTCCAGGTCCAGTGTTGGTTGACGTTGCCAAAGATGCCCAGAATGCAAAGTTTGAATTCTCTTGGCCACCTGAGCAAGACCTAACTCCTGGCTACAAGCCAGTAAATGATCCTCACGGTAAGCAGATTCAAGCTGCTGCGGAAATGATTCTGCAATCGAAGAAACCAATTCTTTATGTCGGTGGCGGTGTTATTCGAGCAAGAGCTAACAAAGAACTATTGGAGCTTGCGAACCTAATCAAGGCACCAGTAACTACCACTTTGATGGCTCGTGGTGCTTTCCCAGATTCACACCCGCAGCATCTAGGTATGCCTGGAATGCACGGCACCGTTCCTGCCGTGACAGGACTGCAAAAAGCAGATCTTTTGATTACTCTCGGCGCTCGCTTTGATGATCGCGTTACTGGCGATGTCAAGACGTTTGCGCGTGGTGCAAAAGTCATCCACGTTGACATTGACCCAGCAGAAATTGGCAAGATTCGTCATGCTGATGTGCCAATCGTTGGTGATGCCAAAATAGTTATCTCCTTGCTTACAGAAGAACTAAAGAAGCAGCTGAAGGGGTCAAGTTACGACATCAGTGACTGGTGGAAATACCTCGATGGCCTCAAAGAGCGTTACCCACTCGGCTACACCGATCTGGACGATGGAAAGATTGCTCCTCAATATGTAATTGAGCGCATAGGCCAGATCTCTGGGCCAGATGCAATTTATGCCGCAGGTGTTGGACAGCACCAAATGTGGTCAGCGCAGTTTATTAAGTATGAAAACCCAAACACCTGGCTTAATTCAGGTGGAGCTGGAACCATGGGCTATTCGGTTCCCGCTGCTATGGGCGCGAAGGTTGCGATGCCAGAGAAACTAGTTTGGGCAATTGACGGTGACGGCTGTTTCCAGATGACTAACCAAGAATTGGCAACCTGCACCATCAACCAAATTCCAATCAAGGTTGCCATCATCAACAACTCTTCATTGGGCATGGTTCGTCAATGGCAAACCCTTTTCTACAACTCTCGCTATTCCAACACCGACCTGCACACCGGCACAGATACGGTCATGGTGCCTGACTTCGTGAAGCTGGCTGAAGCCTATGGCTGCCTAGCAATTCGCGTTGAAAAGGAAGAGGATGTTGACAAGGCGATCAAGCTAGCCATCGAGACCAATGACAGACCAGTGGTGATTGATTTCATTGTTGGCAAGGATGCGATGGTTTTGCCAATTGTTCCCGCTTGTGTCGCAAATGATGCAGTTCAGTATGCGTT
>CAZBTW010000205.1:0-1689 GCA_964494925.1 uncultured Aquiluna sp. | reverse complement strand
TGGTTGCAGCCGGAATACTCCTCATAATTTTCTCCGAGGGCTGGCAAGCCAAGACTGGCGCGGCAGTTTATTTCGCATCCTCGGTCTTATTATTTGGGAACTCGGCCCTGTACCACCGTTTCAACTGGCGACCACTCACAAAAGTAATTCTGAAGCGAATTGACCACTCAAACATCTTCTTGCTGATAGCCGGAACATATACTCCGATGGCCATCGGCGCCCTCTCTAGGGACAAAGGTATTTGGCTGCTTGTTGCGGTTTGGTCGATAGCGCTTCTGGGAATTGGGTTCAGGATCTTCTGGATTAACGCGCCCAGATGGCTTTACGTTCCGATCTATCTAGCGATGGGCTGGATTGCGGTTTTCTTCGTTCCTGATTTTCTGGAGACTAACTGGATCATGATGGCGCTTGTGATTGTCGGGGGGTTGATGTACTCGGTCGGCGCAGTAATCTACGGCCTAAAGCGCCCGAACCCAATTCCAAAGCATTTTGGCTTCCATGAGATTTTTCACGCGCTGACCGTGGCTGCATTCTTCTGCCACTGGAGCGCCAGCCTGCTTATTGGTCTAGATCCGCTTCCGGGTTCGCTCGCTTTGGCTTCTTAGGTGGCTCTGGGCGCTCAGGCTTTTGAACTTCGAGGTTCTCCAACTCTTCGGCAGCGAGCCTAGCCCTGATTTCGGTGCGATACCTGGTGGTCCTCACGCGACGGTTCATGTCAAAAAACAGCAGCACCGCTAGCCCCGCAATGCAAAAAGTCACGATGAAGCCAATTGTTCCCGGTGAGTTATAGGTGTCGTCAGCTACGGGAGTCGGAGTAGTGGTTACCTCAATAAGCAGTGTTAGCAAGAAATCCATACCTCAAGTATTCCACCTGTGTCGTAGCCTTGTAGCACGATGACCGAAAACAGTGACCTACTTGCAACCCGCTATGGCGTGAAAACCAAGCAGAATTCAAAGCGCAATCGGATTTTAGCTGTCTTGGGCGTTTCAGTGATGGTGGCAATTGCTGGTTACTTCACAATCGCAAACTACTCCCCCATCTCCACCACCGATGTCGGATTTAGAGTCGTTAGTCAATGGCAAACAGAAATTGATTTTGAAATCAGTAAGCCTACAGACAGCACCGCTGTCTGTTCCTTTGAGGCGCTGGACAACAGTTTTGGTGTTGTCGGTTGGGCAGAATTTGAGTTTGGGCCAACGGATGCCGAGACAAATCGCTACACGGTAACGATCAACACCTACAAAATGGCAGTTACTGGCTTGGTCGATGACTGTGAGCTGCGTTAGAGTATTTTTCTGGCTCGCTATGCGAGCTGTTTTATTACCCGAAAGAGATTGACTATGAGTGACTCAATTCTGCTGACACAAGCTGCCTATGACCGCCTAATGGCGGAACTCACCCAGCTAATTACTGTAGAGCGTCACGCCATCTCTCTAAAGATCCAAGAGGCTCGCGAAGAGGGCGACTTGAAAGAGAACGGCGGCTACCACGCTGCCAAAGAAGAGCAGGGCAAGATGGAAGCCCGCATCAATCGAATTGAAGAGATTCTTGCGACCGCGGAAATCGGCGAGGCGAACCCTGCCGACGGAATCGTGAAGCTGGGGCTCATGATCAGCTGCAAGCTAAACGGTTCGCCAAAGCAGTTCTACCTGGGTAGCCATGAGGTATTTGAGGGAACCGAGTTTGAA
>CAZBTW010000204.1:0-1698 GCA_964494925.1 uncultured Aquiluna sp. | reverse complement strand
AACTTTCTTCACCGGTTCCGACTCCTCCTTCAAGGACGAAGAGCTTGCGACCCCACACCCAAACTGCTCCCCAGCAGATGGTCCAGTGTTCGAGTTCCCAATCTGGATCTCGCCAATTGCGGTTATCTTCAACCTAGATGGCATTCAGTCACTGAACATGAGCCCAGACACCGTTGCAGGTATCTTCACCGGCCAGATCACCAAGTGGAACGCTCCTGAGATTGCAGCTGAGAACCCAGGTGTTGCTCTTCCAGACCTAAACATCACCGCTGTGCACCGCTCTGACGAGTCGGGTACCACCGCTAACTTCACCGACTGGCTATCCAAGGCTGCTCCTAACACCTGGTTGCTAAACGGCGAGAACGCTGGTGACCTAGAGGCATGGCCAGCCGAGTGGGGTGGCGAGGGAGGCCAGGGTACCTCTGGTGTCATCGCTGCTATCGGTGCAGGTAACGGAACCATCGGTTACGCAGATGCTTCTCGCGCCGGAACCTTCGGAACCGTAGCCGTCAAGGTGGGTAACGAGTACGTTCCTTACTCCTCCGAGGCTGCCGCCAAGATCGTGGACGTATCTCCTCTGAAGGAGGGTCGCCCAGAGACCACTTTGGCTTACGACCTAGACCGCGACACCACCGAGTCTGGTGTTTACCCAGTGGTTCTGATCTCCTACCTACAGGGCTGCATGGACTACGCAGATGACGCAAAGGCTGAGCTAGTCAAGGCCTACGCAAGCTACATGGTCTCTGCTGAAGGCCAGGAGTTTGCTTCTGCAGCTGCAGGTAACGCACCGATCTCTGAGGAGCTTCGCCAGAAGGCTCTAGCGATCATCGCCCAGATCAAGTAAACATCTGGAGAACTAATCGGGTTAGCCCGGGCTTGGCACCCCAAGCTCGGGCTAATCTATTTTCAACCTCAAGTATTTAGCTGGGAGTCAGATTGTCCACTGCAGGCGTCAAAGCCAAAGTCAGAGTCGGTGACTTGGTTTTCTCCAAGGCGGCCAGCTTCGCTGGAGTTGGAATCCTCATCACCCTTGCTGCTGTTGCGGTCTTCCTGTTCATCCAGGCTCTTCCGGCTCTTGATCCAAACGCTGACTTTGCAGGCAAGGCTGAGGATCCCCTCAGCTATGTGGCTCCCTATGTTTTCGGAACTCTGTACGGATCTGTAATTGCGCTACTGATTGCCACCCCGCTTGCGATTGGAATTGCGCTCTACATTTCACACTTTGCCCCGAGAAGGTTTTCACAAACTCTTGGTTACGTAATCGACCTACTCGCCGCCATTCCATCGGTGGTCTATGGCCTCTGGGGCATCCTTGTTCTAGCTCCCTTTCTAAACCCAACTTACGTCTGGCTTAACGAGAACCTTGGCTGGATTCCTCTTTTTGCGGGCCAGGTTTCTGCGACCGGAAGGACCATGCTGACAGTCGGCATCGTGCTGGCCATCATGGTCTTGCCGATTATGGCTGCTCTAATTCGTGAGGTTTTCTTGCAGACTCCTAGGTTGCACGAAGAGGCCGCTTTGGCTCTTGGTGCAACCCGTTGGGAAATGATCAAAATGGCGGTACTGCCATTTGGTCGCCCGGGAATCATCTCAGCGATGATGCTGGGACTAGGTCGAGCTCTTGGCGAGACTATGGCCGTTGCTCTGGTGCTATCCCCAGCCTCAATCATCAGCTTTGCACTTCTAACCTCACAAAAC
>CAZBTW010000203.1:0-1707 GCA_964494925.1 uncultured Aquiluna sp. | reverse complement strand
TGGCGGTGGAAAGTTACCCCCAAACAAAGTTTGATGACTATATCACCACCAGAACCAACCGCCTCTATCAATCAGCACCGCACACTATAAAGAGACTCGCGGCAGTACCAATCAGTTCTATAAAACCGTCAAAATCCTACCGCACCTGACAAATCCCGGCCTCAAACTCCAGCTGCTGAGTTTTGCCCAGCACCTGCATCAATAAAATCACACGCTGCTGGTCAGATGACAGCACCTCGGCAGAAACGCCTTTGAACGGGCCTGCCATAACAAACACTTCATCACCGGGTTTGAAGGGTTTGAGCTGATCGCCGCCGGCATTACGCACTGCCTCCAGACGGCGAATTTCACGAATCAAGCCTTCACCGGCTCTGGCTGGCTCCGTCCCAAAGCGCACCAGCTGGCTGACACCCCGGGTCGAACGGATCGGCGAGATGGATTGCTCTTCATTAACGGTCTTTGCAAAAAGATAGCGCGGGAACATTGCGGATTGTACTTTTTGCCAGCCATCCGACCGGCGTCTCAGATCAACCCAGGTTGGCAGATAAACCACGAACCCCTGCCGCTCCAAATTTACTTTTGCTTCCGTTTCCATTCTCGGTTTGGTCATAACAACCAACCAGTCTGATTCAGCCATGCTCAGCCCATCCTTGTTTTAATTCTGAACAATCTTCTCATATAGAGCCGTTTTAATAAATCCAGGAAATAAGATTCCGGGGAATAATCAAATATTTCCCAACAATCTACATTCACCGAAGGTTATTCAAAATCTTCCCTGTTTAGCTTGATAAGAACGCAACTTGAAGCGTTCATGGCGCCAGCAACGCAAAGGAGCAAAAGCCATGAACGAACAAACTCAATCCATCACACACATTAACCAGGTCCAACTGTCAGAGCGATGGGGCCTTTCGCAGCGCACTCTTGAGCGTTGGCGCGCCATTGGCTGGGGCCCGGTGTTTTTGAAAATGGGCGGCCGGGTCATTTACCGCCTTGAAGACATCGAAGCCTACGAGCAACAGCATCTGCGCAAATCCACCAGCACACCCGCCGCGTTAGTATACTGAGGTACGGATTGGTGACCGACACAAACCTTCCCGCCGACGCCAAACTGACCACACAACAGGTGGCGGACAGGCTGGGCTTAAGCACAGCAGAGCTCTCCGAACTGCGCCTGAAAAGCGATGATCTTCCCATCGAGCGAGATAGCTTCAAGCTCTACTACCGTCTCGAAACGATTCACGCCTATGAAAGGCAGGAAATCGTAAAGGTGATCCAGCGCCTCATATCACATGATCGTCCACTGCTGATCTTAAGGCGGATGGTAGAAGCCAGCGGGCTAGCCAATTTGCAGATTGCCGGTCAACGAATTGAGGCGTCCAAGCCTGCATCCACAGTGACACCTGCACCAGCGGTTGAGCAAACCAAGCTCGACGATACTCACCCCTGGTACGTGGTGCACACCAAACCCAGGCAGGAGCAAACGGCCCTGGAAAACCTCAGACGTCAGGGCTACGCCTGCTACTTGCCCACAATCAAGGTGCAAAAGCCACGGGGCAAAACGCTCACCGAAAGCGAGGAGCCCATGTTCCCACGCTACCTGTTCATCGCGATCGACCAGAATTTCAAGGGAAAAGGCGGCGCCAGCATCCGCTCGACCAAAGGCGTCCACAAACTGGTGAGCTTCGGTTCGGAACCGTCACAGATCCA
>CAZBTW010000202.1:0-1712 GCA_964494925.1 uncultured Aquiluna sp. | reverse complement strand
AGTGTTGAAGCGCTTTCCCTGATCCTGAATAGAGATGTTCGCGAAGCGCTTTCTGAGTTGCTGGATCTTTTCCATGGCCTCCTGCAGCGTTTCCTCGGTGCGGAAAACCTGGGCGTTTTTGTCCATGGTCTCCTGAAGTTCCTTGCGGAGCTGAGCGATGCGCTCCTTACCCTTGGCCTTGCGAACCTTCTGAATCATCTGAATTACGTCGTCAGCGGCATTTTCAGGAAGCGGCACCTGGGTGGCTGTCTTGGCATACTCCACCGAGTACTGCCCGGCACGCTTTCCAAACACGTTGATATCCAAAAGCGAGTTGGTTCCGAGTCGGTTTGCTCCATGCACCGATACACAAGCACATTCACCAGCAGCATAAAGACCTGGAATAACAGTGTCGTTGTCTGCCAAAACCTCAGCCTTGATGTTTGTTGGGATGCCACCCATTGCATAGTGAGCAGTTGGGAAAACCGGAACTGGCTCGGTGTAGGGCTCGACTCCAAGATAAGTTCTTGCAAACTCAGTGATGTCAGGAAGCTTGGCATCGATTACTGCAGGCTCAAGGTGAGTTAGGTCTAGGTAGACGTAGTCCTTATTCGGCCCGGCGCCACGACCCTCGCGAACCTCGTTTGCCATTGCTCTTGCGACCATGTCGCGAGGCGCTAGGTCCTTGATTGTTGGTGCATAGCGCTCCATGAAGCGCTCACCGGAGGCGTTTCTCAGAATTCCACCTTCGCCGCGGGCAGCCTCTGACAGCAAGATTCCAAGGCCAGCAAGGCCGGTCGGGTGGAACTGGTAGAACTCCATGTCCTCAAGCGGAATACCACGTCGGTAGGCAATCGCGACGCCGTCACCGGTGAGTGTGTGAGCATTCGAAGTTGTTTTGTAAATCTTTCCAAAGCCACCGGTTGCAAAAACAATTGACTTGGCTGCAAAAACGTGAATGTCCCCAGTGGCAAGCTCATAGGCAACCACACCGGCGGGCTTGTCTTCGTTCATGACCAAGTCAAGAACATAGAACTCGTTGAAGAAGTTAATTCCAAGCTTCACGCAGTTTTGGTAAAGGGTCTGCAAGATCATGTGGCCAGTGCGGTCAGCTGCGTAGCAGCTTCTTCGAACTGGAGCCTTTCCGTGGTCTCTAGTGTGACCGCCAAAGCGACGCTGGTCGATTTTGCCCTCTGGGGTTCTGTTGAAAGGGAGCCCCATGTTCTCAAGGTCAATTACAGCCTGCACCGATTCCTTGGCAAGAATCTCAGCGGCATCCTGATCTACCAAGTAGTCGCCACCCTTAACGGTGTCAAAGGTGTGCCATTCCCAACTGTCCTCTTCGACATTGGCAAGCGCCGCGGCCATTCCACCCTGTGCTGCTCCGGTGTGGGAGCGAGTTGGGAAGAGCTTGGAAATCACGGCAACATTAGCTCCGCTACCGGCTTCAATGGCAGCTCGCATTCCTGCACCACCGGCTCCGACAATAAGAACGTCAAACTGGTGGTAGGTGATGTTGTCGCTGGCGGCTTGTTTTTCCGACAATGTATTTCCTTTTCTTATGCGGTGCAGAATGAAGCGAGTAGGTCAGCTGACGCTCCAGCTGGGCATGGATCAAAGGTGAAGATCACCAAGGTTCCAAGCAAAATCAGAAGAGCACACACAGCCCACAACGTTGTGTTTAGGGCTTTTTTAACCTTCACCTTCTCGGTGTAGTCATTAACAATGGTGCG
>CAZBTW010000201.1:0-1717 GCA_964494925.1 uncultured Aquiluna sp. | reverse complement strand
AAATCAGAAAACTGCAGGTCCCTGGCGGTCACGTCATTACCGATTGTGTAACCAAAGATGTGGTCCTTGGCCTGGTCGACGGAAATGTCCTTAGCCTTCTTACCAATCACGATTGCAAGCTCAATTTCTAATTCAACCTGGCTCGACTGATGTGGCAGTTGGATTTGGTCCTCGGGACCAATGATTGCGCTGACTGGCTTGAAAAACACCAATGGCTCATCCGGAATGTCCTGGGCAATCTCTGCTGCGTGGGCCTTGTAGTTCATTCCAATGCAGACAATCTTGCTTGGAGTAACCGGGCTGAGCAGCTTCACCTCGGATAAAGCCGCAGTGTGATTGCTGAGGCTAGAACCAGAAATCGGGTCACCCTCATAAAAATGGACTATCCCGTCGGAAATTTGTCCGAACTTGATTTCGCCTTTATGTTGAGCTCTAACTATTTGCACGAGCCTAGTCTGCCAGCTTATGCATCCAATTGTGGCGGTCAGGGACAGTTCCGTATTGAATTCCGGTCAGCTCCTCGCGCATTTGGACCGTTAGAGCACCTGGCTCGTTGTTTCCAATCACAATCTCTTCTTCTCGAGATTTCAACAGTCCAACCGGAGTCACAACTGCGGCAGTTCCGCATGCAAACACCTCAGTAATTTCGCCATCGGCAACTTTCTCGCGAACCTCGTCCAGGCTGATTTTTCGCTGTTCCACCTTGTGACCGGCGTCTTGCAGCAGAGTGATGATTGAGTCTCTTGTGATTCCGTGCAGAATCGTGCCGTCCAGAGAGGGTGTAACCACCGAACCGTCACCAAACACAAAGAACAGGTTCATGCCGCCAAGCTCTTCAATGTAGGTGGATGTTTCAGCATCCAAATACATCACCTGTGAGCAGCCCTGCTCGTAGCCTTCTTGCTGCGCCAGCAGGCTGGCCGCGTAGTTGCCACCGGTCTTTGCCTCACCGGTGCCGTGCTTACCAGCACGAGCACTGTCAAGGGCAATCCAGATCGATACCGGCTTGATGCCGCCTGTGAAGTAGGGTCCAACCGGTGATGCAATCAGGCGATATTCAGCCCTGTGGGCAGCCCTAACACCCAAGAAGTTTTCCGCTGCAATTTCAAATGGCCGCAGGTAAAGCGTTTTTTCATTGGTTGGTTCTGGGACCCATTGACCATCAACTGCGATCAACTGCCTAATTGACTCAACAAACAGCTCAGTCGGCAGCTCCGGCAGCGCCATGCGCTTTGCCGAGCGCTGCAGGCGCTTTGCATTTTGATCGGGACGGAAGGTCCAGATTGAGCCATCCTGGTGACGGTAGGCCTTGATTCCCTCGAAGATCTCTTGTCCGTAGTGCAGCACTGCAGATGATGGGTCCATCTGTATTGGACCATAGGGATAGACCTCAGCTGAGTGCCAACCCTTGTCCTTCTCCCAAACAATCACTACCTGGTGGTCGGTGAAGTGGGTTCCGAAGGTTGGGTCTGAAGTTATTTCAGTTCGCTCTGCGTCCGGAGTTGGGTTCTGGTTCTTGGTTACCTTGAATTCCATTTTGACCTAACTAAATC
The DNA here is from genome assembly GCA_964494925.1 of uncultured Aquiluna sp. Taxonomy (GTDB): domain Bacteria; phylum Actinomycetota; class Actinomycetes; order Actinomycetales; family Microbacteriaceae; genus Aquiluna. The sequence continues at coordinate 164 of CAZBTW010000201.1, read as the reverse complement.
CTGTCGATGATTGCTGAAGCAACCTGATCGGTTGACCGAGAGTTCTCACCTCGGCTTGCCAAATCATCAGCTACAGCGGTTTCGATTCTTGAGGCCGGCTCAGTGAACCCAAGCGTCTTAGCCAAAAGTGCCGCAGAAAGGATTGCCGCGGTTGGATCTGCCAG
>CAZBTW010000200.1:0-1722 GCA_964494925.1 uncultured Aquiluna sp. | reverse complement strand
TAAATCTGGGCCTTTGATTTAACTTCAAATTCAGAAGCTTCGGCCTGCTGACTTGGCACTTTGGCAACCTGTGCCGGCACGACATTCATGATCACACTCGAGGGGTATACAGCCTTGCCACCGGGAACGTAAAGCCCGACAGAATCAACCGGAACCGGTCGCTGGCGAACCACTGCACCGTCTCCCAACTGAATTTCAATTGTCGCCGGCAGTGTCGCCTCCGAAACCCGCCTAACCCTCGAAATCGATGTCTCAATCGCCTTCTTGAGTTTGGGATCCATCTGTTCCAAGGAGTTTTTTAGAAGCTGCCTTGGGACCCGGAACGAAACGTTGTCCAGTCCATCAAACTGCTTTGCCTGCTTACTCAATGCCGCCAAAGAATCGGTTTTTACCTCAGAAATGATGCTGGCCACCTGATCGTGAACCGACTCAATGCTCACCTGGGCTCTTGGAAGTAACTCTGCGACCATGGCAGGGTTGGGCATTGAAGTTATTTCAATCTTCCGCACGCAAACCCCGCTAATAAAACCTGAATGCCCTAACCTTATTAGGACATGACTATTGAACCAGACTATTTCGACCTTTCAGGCCCAGACGCTCTAAAAACCGTATTTCGGAACCACGCCACCGGCATTGCCATCGTTACTGCCGCCGATGCGGCCGGCGAACCAATTGGATTTACTGCATCGTCAGTAACCTCTTTGGGCTCTAATCCCCCGCTGGTTTCACTCAACATTGCTCAGGGCTCCTCCAGCTACGCGGAAATCACTGTTGGAAAACTCATGGCCATTCACACCCTCGACGCCCAAAGCCTGGAACTTGCCATCAAGCTAGCTGGGCCGAGAGCGGAACGTTTTGTGGACGGGGATTTCGAAGTTGGTCCAGAAGCAACACCGATTTTCAAAGATGCATCATCAATTCTGTTGGCCAGGGTGCTAACAAAGGTCGAAGTTGAATCAAATGCAGTTGTGGTGCTTTCAGTTGAGTCTGCTCACCAGACAAGAAGCTGCGAAAAGCCACTGGTCTACTTTCAGCGCGGATACCACACCATTGGTGAGCGCCTGAAGGACAATTTCTAACTGACGGCGTCTGTTCCCAGTAGGGCTTTCAGCTCACCGAACAAATCGTGACCCACTGAAACCCGCTGGGGCAAGATGAAATGGCGGTCGGCAGACCCAACTAATCTGACTTGGACCTCGCAGGGACCCGGATTTGCATCGAGAATTTCCCCCAACCTGGTCAGACGTTCCTTCGTTGCAAGACTCTCGTTGATTTTGAGCTTCAGGACACCGCCCTGCTCCCTGCCAGCTTCAAGGACATCGATGGAGTAGGCCTGCATCGTCATTTCCTCGTCGCGACGAGAAACTCGACCGCGAACCGAAACTGTCTGGTCTGCCACCAGGAATTCCCGGTTCTGCAGATAGGTCTTTCCCATGAACATCACGCTGATTTCCCCGGAGAAATCCTCAAGGGTGACCTGCGCATACTGATTCCCACTGGTTCTAGCTACCTTGTGCTGGACCTGCGTGATCAACCCTGCAAGGCTCACTGTCTCACCATCTTGAATGTCGCTTTGCTTCAACGCAATGGTGCCCATGTCACTGTGTTTCATGAGCATTGCCTCTTGGCCGGCAAGCGGGTGGTCCGAGACATACAAACCAAGCATTTCGCGTTCATGGGCCAGCAGATCACGCTTGGTCCACTCCGGCAAGTCTGGAATTT
>CAZBTW010000199.1:0-1725 GCA_964494925.1 uncultured Aquiluna sp. | reverse complement strand
TATCGAACTATGAAGCCAAAACGCCAGCTATTCTCCGCAATCCAAATGCCACCAATTGTGTCGCCAAAGCACTGCATGATTGCGCAACCCTGCGCGGGCACTGATACATCGACTGCGAGTCCGGTTTGGTGCTCGGAGTAGCCAGCTTTAGCGCTTCTAAGTAGAGCCTCTTCTTCTCCGTATTGCCCCACTTTTTGCTCAAAGAGCTCGCCCTGATACTCATAGGTTCTGTAGGCGGAGTTCACAAACATCTGCCCTGCGCCATCAGCCAACATGGCGTCAGCCATCTCCTCAAGTGCTGCTGCTGCGTCAACGTTCAGACGCAAACCCCTTGAGTTATCTAGCGATTCCGAGCTGCTCATGGCACGAATGTGTTGCGGGGCAAAGTCGATTGGGTTAAGCGGTCTTGACTTGTTAAGCAAGACCCACTGGTGACCAGCAATATCCAATGCAAGTCTTGGATACAGATAATCAGTGAGTTCTGGATTGGGAACTACCCAACCTGACTCTGCTCGCTGCTCAATTCGATCCAGAATCATCTGGTGCTGATTTGCCCCGAAGGAGTTCGGCTGAATTATCAGCGAGAGTCCAAGTGATACAAGCGCAACCGGCGGCCCGAACACAAATAATGGATTGCGTCTCAAAGAGTTAGACTTGGGCACACCTCAACACTAACTTTTGGGAAGCCATTGGCCTCGAAAAATTCGCGGGAAGCCGCAAAACAAGCAGCTCAAGCTGGAACGATGAATCAACGCCAAATCTGGGTTGTGCTCATCGGTCTCATGTCTGGCATGTTCCTAGCGGCGCTTGATCAATCAGTTGTTTCCTCCGCGATGCGAACCATTGCCGACGACCTAGATGGCCTAGCACTTCAGGCCTGGGCTACCACTGCCTACCTGATCACCTCCACTGTGAGCACACCTATTTATGGAAAGCTCGGTGACATCTTCGGCCGCAGACCTCTATTTATGGTCGCGATTGGCATCTTCATACTTGGTTCCCTTGCAACGGGGCTAGCTGGGTCAATGTTTGAGCTGGCGATGTTTAGGGCGATTCAAGGGCTTGGCGCGGGCGGTCTGTTCTCGCTGGCCCTCACCATCGTCGCCGACATTGTTCCTCCAAGGGAACGAGCGCGTTACCAGGGCATGTTTCTGGCTGTTTTTGGAACATCTTCTGTAGCTGGTCCTGTGATTGGCGGCGCGTTTGCCGGGGTTGACGAGATTTTCTTCCTAGACGGTTGGCGTTGGGTGTTCCTGATGAACCTGCCAATTGGTGCAGTTTCAATGTTTATGGTGCTGACCTTTTTGCATATCCCCCACAATCCAAGACCTCAGAAGATTGACTGGTGGGGAGCAGTAACCATCGTGATGGCTGTTGTGCCGATCCTGCTGGTTGCGGAGCAAGGCCGAGAGTGGGGTTGGTCAAGCCCCCTTGCAATTGCCATGTATGTCACTGGCGTCACCGGCATAGTCGCGTTTATTCTCATCGAGCGTCGTATGGGCGATGCCGCGCTGCTACCTCTGAAAATCTTCAAGGAGCCGACGTTTGCCCGGACCCAGTTGATGGGGTTCATCATCGGCATTGGCATGTTCGGCGGCATGATCACCTTGCCGTTGATTCTTCAGGTCGTTTATGGGGCAAGCCCGACTCAGGCAGGTCTGTTGATGCTACCGATGGTCGCCGGGCTCATGACAGCCTCGATCACATCGGGCCGAATCATGAGTA
>CAZBTW010000198.1:0-1727 GCA_964494925.1 uncultured Aquiluna sp. | reverse complement strand
GACCGTCGTAAACGGACTCGTTGAATGACTTGTCGTTCCAGCTACCCTCGTCAGATACAGCACAAGCCAAGTAATCGATGGCAGGTACTTCTTCGGTCTGGGTTGCAGCAGCAGTGGTCTCAGTTGCTTCTTCCTCTGGTGCAGCAGCACATCCGGAAAGCACTAGAGCCGATGCGCCCAATAGCGCAAATGCGGCAGATGCATTTCTTAACTTCAAGGTTCCTCCTGAATTATTAATGAAGGCGCAAATGGCGCCTATTCGATGAATACTTTAGCGCTTGATTGAGGCCTCAAAAACCAAAGTGCGTGAGGTTAATAAGATTGATACTTTTGCTAGAGCAGGTCTGAATGGCCGGTTTGCTTCAGTGCATCAACCAGCGCTTTGACCTTCTGGGCATGCTGCTTAGTGGTAACCAACAAAGCATCGGGTGTGTCCACCACAATTACATCCTCAAGTCCAATCAGGGCAACCAGTCGGTTGGTGTCACTGACCAAGATTCCACTTGAGGAATCTGAAAGCACTCTGGCTGAACCAAGCACTGCCAGGTTGTTTTTGTTTCCCTGAGACTGGAGCTCGGCAATTGCCGCAAAATCACCAACGTCATGCCATTCAAATTCTGCTGGAACCACAGCAACCAGACCCATTTTTGCTGCCGGCTCCGCGATTGAATAGTCAATTGCGATTCGGGTTAGACCAGGCCAGATTTCGTGCAGCATTGCATCCTGGATTTCGGTGTCCCAGTGTTCAGCAAGTTTCATGATGCTGGCATGAAGCTTTGGCTGGGTCTTGGAAAGCACGTCTAATAGCAGGCTGGCGGGGGCAATGAACATTCCGGCATTCCAGAGATACTTGCCACCGGCGACAAACTTCTTGGCCTTTTTCATCTCGGGCTTCTCGACGAACTCCGCCACCTCATAACCACTGGCACTCTTCAAGGCGGAACCCTTTTTGATGTAACCAAAGGCAACCGAGGCCTCAGTTGGGACGATTCCAATGGTGACAATTTTGTTGGTGGCAGCAATCTTGATTGACTCAGTGATGGCCGCTTCAAATTTCTTCTGGTCAGAAATTACGTGGTCGGCAGCAAATGAACCAACTATCACATCCGGGTTGCGTTTGTGGAGGACGGCGGCTGCTAACGCTATGGCGGCGGTCGAGTCTTTGGGGGATGGTTCGAGAATTAGATTCTCAGGCTTCAGATCTGGCAACTGCTCTGCGACCAACCTGGCATGAACGTCTCCGGTCACAACCATCATTTTGTTGTCTGTGATCGAAGCAAGTCGATCAAAGGTGTCCTGCAGCAGCGTCTGCCCGGAACCGGTTAGATCATGCAGAAACTTTGGTGCGCTGGCACGCGAAAGTGGCCACAGCCTGGAGCCCACTCCACCGGCCGGGATGATTGCAAAGAACTGATTGGTTGCACTGCTCTGGTTTATACCCACGAATAAAGACTAGATGTTCTTGTCTAGATTCCAAAAGAGCAGCTTTGGCTGGGTTAGACTTGAGAAAATAACTGTTCTATCCATGGAGGCTAGCGTGGCAATTCGGCCAGCAGGAACCCTTTACCGAGGCAAAGTCGGAATGTGGTCCTGGGTACTGCATCGCATTAGCGGTGTTGGAATCTTTTTCTTTTTACTTGTTCACGTTCTCGACACTGCCCTGGTCAGGGTTAGCCCCGAGGCCTACAACGTTGTCATCGAGTCCTACAAGACACCAATTGTTGGTC
>CAZBTW010000197.1:0-1755 GCA_964494925.1 uncultured Aquiluna sp. | reverse complement strand
AGGATTCGATCAATAGTTGATTCGGGTTCCATAGAGATATAAGCCTAGGCCTGTATTAGGTTTGAGCCATGGCCCAGGAGCATTATTTCAGCGTTGACCCTTCCGCCAATAGAAGAATTTCAAATGTCGAGTTTGAAGTCGCAGGCAAAACATTTTTACTCAAAGCTTCGACCGGCACATTTAGCTCAACAGCCTTGGACACGGGCACCAGAGTCCTGCTAAATCACTCCGACGTGTTTCCAACTTCAGGAAACGTTTTGGATCTTGGTTGTGGCTGGGGACCAATCTCGATTTCCATCGCTGCCATTTGTCCAGACACGAAGGTTTGGGCGCTCGACGTGAATCAGAGAAGCCTCGAGCAAACATCTGAAAACGCCAGATCCATGGGGCTATCAAACGTCCTGCCGGTCATGGCTGATCAAATACCGGCTGAGACAAGATTCCGAGCGATTTGGTCTAATCCCCCAATTCGAGTTGGAAAGAAAATTCTGCACGAACTCATGCATACCTACCTGCCCATGTTGGAGCCGGGAGGCAAAGCATTGCTTGTGGTGCAGAAGCACTTGGGTGCTGACTCGTTTCAGAAGTGGTTGGCCGAAGAGTTCTCGACAATGAATGTCAAAAGGCTCAGCACAGACAAGACCTATCGGGTGATCGAAGTTACAAACTTGGCCACTGGCCAGTAAAACTCAATTCAGCAGGGCCACTAATACCAACGTGCTCGCCCTGCTCGGTAGTGAAAATTCGAACTCCAACCTCACCACCTGGCACTTTAACTTTCCAATGATTTTGGGTTCCACCAGCCCAGTGGCGAATTGCTACGGCTGCCGCTGCTATTCCAGTTCCGCAACTCAAAGTCTCTCCAGATCCGCGCTCTCTTATTCTGATCGTGAGTCCTGCCACTCCCTGTGAAATCAATGGTTCATCTAGGACAACAAACTCCACGTTTGCTCCGTCAACAGGTGCTGGCTCAAGGTCCGGCATTCTAGAGAGATCTAAATTTTCCAACTCTGCTAGGTCGGCCAATGCAACCACAATGTGAGGGTTGCCAACGTTGATTTCCAACCCTGGCCTAGCTACAGCTAGCCCACGAGCTGAGACCAGCGTTTGGTCCCCTCCAATTTTGAAGGGACCCAAATCAACCGCGAAGCCAGTAACCGTGGCAGTGACATCCCTAATTCCGCTGCGAGTGGCTACCGGCAGGGTGCTGCCCTCTGTGAGTGTCGCCAGCTGATTGTCCAAAAGATACCTGGCGAAAACTCGAATCCCGTTGCCACACATTTCCGCTTTTGAGCCGTCCGCATTGCGATAGTCCATGAACCACTTAGCTTCAGGTTCTTCATCGAGCAGGTGAGAAACCTCAGGGTCACTTGAGGTTGGCTTGACGATAATCAGCCCATCGGCACCGATTCCGAAGTGCCGATCACACATTTGCGCCACCTTTTCGGCACTCACATCCATCTGTCCGACCTGATCCAAGATCAGGATGAAGTCATTGCCGGTGCCTTGGCCCTTTGTAAACTCAATCATTGCTCCAGCCTAATTCGCTCGAGGGCCTGGGATAACAGATTCGGTCCATCAGTGAGCCAGAAAATTCTCTTATCGCGTCGGAACCACGACATTTGTCTGCGGGCATAGCGATTAGTCAACTGCACAGTCTCTGAGATGGCCTCAGATTCACTCAGTTCGCCTTTTAGCTGCTGAGCTGCCTGACTGTAACCAATTGCAGCGGCGGCGGTCTTAGAAAGGGTCTGG
>CAZBTW010000196.1:1477-1800 GCA_964494925.1 uncultured Aquiluna sp. | reverse complement strand
ATCACGTTGTCTTGGCAATAGGCGTTGTTGTTTCCATCTTGAGTTTTCAGTCGCTCATCACCGGCAGTGATCATTGGAACTCCAGCGCTAGTGAGCAGTGTTCCAAGCAGGTTGCGGGCAGCCTTGCGCCTGGCGAAATTAATTGAATTGTCGCTGGTTTCACCCTCATGGCCGTGATTGAAGCTGTGATTTTCGCTGGCACCATCACGACTGGCCTCACCGTTGGCTAAGTTGTGTTTTTGGTTGTAAGAAACCAAATCCCAGAGGGTAAATCCATCATGCGAGGTGAGGAAATTTATGGTTCCCAGCGGGGACCCTTCCCC
>CAZBTW010000196.1:0-1467 GCA_964494925.1 uncultured Aquiluna sp. | reverse complement strand
CAACATCCTGTGATCCAGAAATTCGGCTGGCAAGCTCTTGAACACCGTTTTCATGGGCGCCTGTGGACCTAGCCTTTGAAATGTCAGTCAGCCAAAACTTTCTAACAGAATCTCGGAAGCGGTCGTTCCACTCTGGGAAACCAGGCGGAAAATTGCCTGTTTGCCAACCGCCCATTCCAACATCCCATGGCTCAACAATCAGCTTCGCCTGTGAAATAACCGGATCAGATTGCATCGCGACCAGTGCCGGGTGGTTTCGATCAAAGTGGTTCCGCTCATCCCTGGCAATGGTTGCAGCCAGGTCGAAGCGAAAGCCGTCGACCTGCATTTCGGTTAGCCAATAGCGAAGCGAATCCAGCATCAATTGCTGCACCATCGGGTTGCCAAAATTCAACGAATTACCGCAGCCGGTTGTGTCGTGGTAGTTGCCCTCATCATCCTGTCGGTAGTAGCTGGAGTTATCCAAGCCCCGGTAGGAGTAGGTGAGACCTTTGCCACCACCCTCGGCGGTGTGGTTGTAAACAACATCCAAGATCACCTCAATGCCAGCTTTATGGAGCTCCCGAATTGAGGTTTTCAATTCATTTAGGATCGCCACCGGACTACTTGCTCTGGCTCCTGGAGAGGAGTAGCGCATATGCGGTGCGAAGTAGCTAATCGAGTTGTAACCCCAGTAATTGATGAGCCCAAGGTTTACCAGTCTGGGTTCGGAAATAAAGGCGTGAATTGGCAAAAGCTCAATTGCGGTTATTCCAAGTTTTGTCAGGTATTCGATTGTCGCTGGGTGGCCAAGGGCTGCGTAGGAACCTCGAATCTCCTCTGGAATGGCAGCATTGATTCTTGTTAGGCCCCGAAGATGAGCTTCGTAGATGATTGATTCAGACAGGGCCGTGCCGGGCTTCGAAACTCCCTGCCAGTCAAACTCGTCATTGACCGCAACGCAGTGGTAATTTCTAGGGCTTTCCCGCACTAGCGCTTTGGCGTAGGGGTCCAACAGATTGCGTTCGGGGTCAAAGGCATGCCTGGGGCCGGTTGGTCCATTGGCCCGAAGCACATAGTTCACGCCCGATTTCAAGCGATCATCGGCACCTGACCAAATGCCACCATCGCCTGGTTCGAGAGCTATCTCGTGGTCAACAACAGAAGTGTCCTCTGGGTTTAGGAGCAGGAGCTTTACCTCGCTTGCATTTTCAGACCAGAGGTTGAACACACCACCGCCATCAAGCAGGTTCAGGCCTAGCTTTGGTTGCCCAAGCATCGTCCGGTCCTCAGTTGGCTCACTCACCGGACTAAGCCTAATGACTCGAGGGAATATTTTGAGGTTGCAAGGCTAGGCTTATTGCATGTCTGTGTTTCTCGATCATGCCTCAACTACTGGGCTACGAGAAAGCGCCCGAATAGCATTATCAGACGCTTTAGAGCTTGTCGGAAACCCCTCCAGCGTCCACAGCCAGGGCAGAACGACCA
>CAZBTW010000195.1:0-1842 GCA_964494925.1 uncultured Aquiluna sp. | reverse complement strand
AGGCGAATCCCAGTCTCCAGATAGCCGTCGGTGGTTGCCTCGCGCAAAAAGACCAGGACACGATTTTGGAGAAGGCCCCCTGGGTTGACGTTGTTTTTGGTACTCACAACATGGGCTCGTTGCCGGCACTTCTGGAGCGCTCTAGGCACAATTCGGAAGCTCAAATTGAAATCTTAGAATCACTTGAGGTTTTCCCCTCGACGCTTCCAACTAAGCGAGAGAGTTCATTCGCTGGCTGGGTTTCGATTTCGGTTGGCTGCAACAACACCTGCACATTCTGCATCGTGCCCTCGCTAAGGGGTAAGGAAAAAGACCGCCGTCCGGGTGAGATTCTGGCTGAGGTAGAGGCGCTGGTTGCTGATGGTGCTATCGAGGTGACTCTGCTTGGTCAAAATGTAAACACCTATGGTGTCGAGTTTGGTGATCGTGGTGCATTCGCCAAGTTACTTCGAGCCTGCGGTGAAATTAAGGGATTGGAGCGAGTTCGGTTTACATCCCCGCATCCGGCAGCTTTCACCGACGATGTAATTGCTGCAATGGCTGAGACTGAGAATGTAATGCCTCAGCTACACATGCCACTTCAGTCAGGTTCAGACCGGGTGCTCAAGGCAATGAAGCGAAGCTATCGGGCAGAAAAATACTTGGGCATTCTTGACCGCGTAAGAGAGGCGATCCCGGAGGCAGCAATCACCACCGACTTAATCGTCGGCTTCCCGGGTGAGACTGAAGAAGATTTCCAAGAAACTCTCGACATGGTTAGAAAGTCCAGATTTGTAGCATCCTTCACTTTTCAGTATTCAAAGCGGCCAGGTACTCCGGCGGCCGAAATGGAAGACCAACTTCCAAAGGAAATCGTCCAGGATCGATACGAGCGACTGCTGAAGGTAGTGAACGACGTCTCGTGGGAGGAAAACAAGAAGATCGTGGGTCAGGAAGTCGAGCTGCTTGTCTCGTCTGAACAGGGCCGGAAGGATTCTGCCACTCATCGGCTAACCGGCAGGGCAAAGGACAACCGCCTGGTTCACTTCGAGGTCCCTGAAGGCGGGGAGCTGCCAAGACCCGGCGATGCTGTCACTGTCCAGATAACCAGAGCAGCACCCTATTTCTTGGTTGCTGACGCGAGCCCCGGATCGCTTTATTTGGTGCGCAGAACAGCCGGAGGAGATGCTTACGACCGCAGGCAGCTGGAGAGCTGCGGGGTCCCAGCTGTGGGTGATTCGAAGGTGTCGCTCGGGCTTCCGATTCGGGTTAAAAGTGGGCTTTAGCACTCTTGCCATAGTTGGTCCAACGGCTTCTGGTAAGTCAAATCTCGCAATCCAAATCGCACTGGCTCTCAAGAGTGAGGGCATTGAGGCTGAAATCATCAACGCTGATGCAATGCAGCTTTATCGAGGCTTGGATATCGGGACCGCAAAATTATCAACAGTCGAAATGCAGGGAGTCGAGCATCACCTGCTCGATGTAATTGACCCGACCATGGAAATGACAGCCGCTGAATACAGCAGGCTGGCCCAGGACAAGATCAAGGACTTAATCTCTAGCAACAAGCTTCCGATTTTGGTTGGCGGCAGCATGTTTTATGTTGCAGCGGCTTTAGACAAGTTGGATTTTGCGCCAACTGATCCGGTAGTTCGCGCTGAATTGGAAGCTAGGGAAAAAGTAGTCGGCAAATTGTCCTTGCATGCCGAGCTGCAGGCACTAGACCCAATTTCCGCAAAGAACATCCATCCTCAGAACTCGAGAAAGGTTATTCGGGCTCTGGAGGTTATTTCCCTGACTGGAGAACCTTTTGCTTCAAGCTTTCCAGATCCGCAGTATTTGCTGCCGACGTTGACTTTGGGT
>CAZBTW010000194.1:0-1843 GCA_964494925.1 uncultured Aquiluna sp. | reverse complement strand
AGGACAGGGCAATCAGCTCTGCGTAGCCCTCGTTCCAGTGGTCCTCATCGCCATCTGGGAGAATCAGGACCCGCTCAGGGTTCAGTGCTTCAACGGCACCAACATCGTGAGACACCAGCACCACCGCGCCCTTGAAGCTTGCCAGCGCAGAAAGGATCTCTTCGCGACTGGCCGGATCCAGGTTGTTGGTGGGCTCATCGAGCAACAATACGTTGGCTGATGAAACCACCAGTGAGGCAAGCGCAAGACGCGTTTTTTCACCGCCGGATAAGACGCCGGCTGGCTTTGAAACGTCGTCACCTGAAAATAGGAATGATCCGAGAACTTTTCTAGCATCGGTGTCGGGAAGATTTGGTGCAGCATCTTGCATGTTCTGAAGAACTGTCCGGTTGACATCCAATGTTTCGTGCTCCTGAGCAAAGTAGCCAATCTTCAGGCCGTGACCAGGCATCAGCTCTCCAGTGTCAGCCTTGTCAACACCGGCCAGAATTCGAAGCAAGGTGGTTTTACCGGCACCATTGAGGCCAATGATTACAACTCTGGAGCCGCGGTCGATGGCCAAATCCACCGCGGTGAAAATTTCTAGCGAGCCATAGCTCTTGCTTAGATTTTCCGCCATCAGGGGAGTCTTGCCACAGGGTGCTGGATCTGGGAATTTGATCTTGGCAACCTTTTCAACTTCGCGCACGTCATCGAGGGAGGAAAGGAGTGATTCGGCGCGCCTGACCATTTGCTTGGCCGCTACTGCCTTGCTTGCCTTGGCGCCAAATTTGGCAGCCTGCAGCTGCAGTGTGCTGGCCTTTTTCTGAGCAATGGCGCGCTCTTTTTTGCGCCGTTCTTCGTCGGTCTCGCGAGCCTTTTTGTATTGGTTCCAGCCCATGTTGTAGATATCAATTACGGTGCGGTTGCCATCTAGATAGAAGACGCGGTTGACTGTTTCTTCGACCAAATCTACGTCGTGGCTGATGATAATCAGCCCGCCCTTATATGACTTTAGAAATTCTCGTAGCCAAACAACCGAATCGGCATCAAGGTGGTTGGTTGGCTCATCCAGAATCATGGTCTGGGCGCTTGAAAACAGAATTCTTGCAAGCTCGATACGGCGTCGCTGACCACCAGAGAGTGTCTTCAGCGGCTGGTCAAGAATTTGTCCTTTTAGGCCCAGGTTGCCGGCTATTGCAGCCGCTTCTGCTTCGGCGGCATAACCGCCTGCAGCTTGAAAGCGTTCCTCAAATTTGCCGTAGGCAGCCATTGCAGCGTTTGCGACAGCCGCGTCTGTGCTTCCCATTTCAATGCTCGCTCGAGTCATTGCCTCCAGGGTGTCGCCGAGATTTCGCGCGTTGAGAATTCTGGTTCGAGCCAGTTGCTCTGGATCGCCAGACCTTGGATCCTGAGGAAGATAACCGATCTCTCCAGATCGATCCACAAACCCTTGCGAGGGCTGACCATCGCCGGCAAGAATTTTGGTGAGGGTAGTTTTGCCGGCACCATTTCGACCAACAAGCCCCACCTTGTCGCCTTTGTCTACCCGGAAATTGACATCGTGCATGAGAACCCTCGGCCCAATGCGTATCTCTAGGTCGCGCACGCCAATCATCTAGGTTCTCCAAAGGTATTTGTCGCGAATCAAATGCGACAGGCGATTGTTCAAGCCTACCAATGCTGGGAAATCCTTGGGGGCTAACGATTATTGGTGATTAAGTGCCAAGCGTGGCAGTCAGGGTTCGGGTTCGGTCTAGGTAGAATCAGGGCATGAGCATCTGGCAAGAGCTGAAAAGCGTTCCTAACATGCTCAGCATTCTGCGGCTGATTATGGTCCCGATTTTCTTGCTTCTGCTTCTAA
>CAZBTW010000193.1:0-1857 GCA_964494925.1 uncultured Aquiluna sp. | reverse complement strand
AATTTAGGGATTCTGGCTGGATTTCAGCAGTTTCGGGCGTTTTTCCTTCGAGCTGGCGAACCGCTGGGACAGCCAACATTGCTGCCAGCACTACTACAAATATGGCTCCCATGGAAATCAGAGTTGTTGAAGATCCAAACTTTTCTGTCAACGGTCCAGCCACGATTAAACCGATCGGCGCTAGAGCCAGCGATCCAAACGCATCGTAAGAAGAAACGCGGGAAAGCGACTCTCGTGGGATGTTACTTTGCATTGCGGTCTGCCAAAGCACCATGAAGAAATCCAAGGCAATTCCAGCGAAGAATGCGCTGATCATAATTAGCGGAATCCAATTGGTCACGCTCATTGTCACGATCCAAGCAACAACTACAAGTTGTGCCGTAAGACCAATCAGCAGTGGGCGCTTAGGTCGCACTTTTAGTGAAACTAAAACTCCAGCAATCATGCCGGCAGATAGTGCTGCCAAAATCCAGGACCAAGGTTTTGGCCCACCAAGTTCTTGTTCGGCATGAACCGGCCCAACGACAGCAAAGACGCTTTCAAAGATCATGGCAATGATCGAATAGCCCGCAACAACTGCGACAACCCAACTTCTACTTGAGAATTCTTTCCAGCCATGCGCCAAGTCATCGTAGACAGATGGTGAGTGCTCGGTTTGAACTCGGGTCTTTCCATATTTACGCAGCGTGAAAACCAGCAAGCCCGCAATCAAGAAACTAATTCCATCAGCAACCATTGCCCAGCCGGCACCAATTCCCGCCACAATGATTCCGCCGGCCACGGTTCCCGTTATGTTTGCTCCATTTGCACCCAGGGCAACAACAGAATTTGCAGACTGTAAATCTTCTTCGTCAACAATCTCTGGAATCAAACCTGCAAAAGCTGGCCACCACAATGCATTTAGCGAACCGCTTATGAAAGCGATTACTGCCAAGCTAAAAACCGTAGCGGTGCCATTAATCAGCATCACTCCATTGGCAATCACAAAAGCGCTGAGTAGTACATCAGATACACCAACTACCAATGCGCGAGGAAATCTATCTGCAAGCACGCCACCAAAAAGCATGAACAAAACCATGGGACCAAGTTGTGCCGCCATCACAATACTTAAGGACGAGGCAGTTGCACCTTCAAGTCCCAAAACACCAAAGGCCAGTGCGATGGGGCCAAGACCATTTCCAAAATTTGAAATGATGCGAGCGATCAACAAAGTCTTGAATGCAGGTCGCAACCAAAGTCGCTTTAGATCAGCAAGCATGTTTATCGCACCGATAAATCAGTGTTCGCGTCGTTAACCCAATTGATCACACCTTGCCAAGGAGTCCAACCTTCTTCGACGGCAAAGTGTCCAGCACCTTGAACTAAAACGAATGGTAGATCTAACGGCGTGGCATAAGTAGCTTTGATTCCCTTTGGTAACCAGGGGTCTGCATCACTACCAACTAACAAGGTTGATTGGGCTGCCTTATGTGCAGCAGCCCTTACTCCAGGCGAGAAAAAGTCCATTTGAAAATCTGGAACTTCGCCGCATAAGTCTGGATCTGCTGGGGCAACCAACATAACTCGAGATGCTTGTTCCTTAAGAATGTCGCCTTGCGAAATGTGAAGCCAAGTTAGGCACCCAAGGGAATGTCCGAACACAATAAGTTCGCCATCGCCTGCTTCATTAAGCAGGTCGAGTTCGCCTTTCAAAACCGCGAGCCACTTGGCCAAGCTAGGCAATTCGGTATTTGGCAACTGCGGATAGGCAACTATGTGACCTTCTTTACGCAGAGCTGTGGCTAACAGCCGATGCCAGTGGCCATCGGGGCGTTCGTTGCCCCAGCCATGAATGATCAATACCCGCTTCATGTATGC
>CAZBTW010000192.1:0-1884 GCA_964494925.1 uncultured Aquiluna sp. | reverse complement strand
ACGGTTTTGGGCCATTGCCACAATTCGACCGGTTCCAACCTCAACCGAAATTGCCGCGGTTCCGAAGCCCCATTCATTTTCAGGCGGGAGGTTTGTCATTACTGCATCCCAGGCTGCCTGCTGAATGTCCATGTCAATGGTGGTGTAGATCTCGAGACCACCACGACGAAGTAGCATCTCGCGCTCCTCCGAGGTGACACCAAACTCAGGGGAGTTCCTAATGGTCCAGACTGTGTAGTCACAGAAGAAGGCGGTTACTTGGTTTTCCTCGCAACCCTGCTGAGTCTTAGTGATTTTGGTTTGGATTGGGCTGTCCTTATAGCCTTCTGCCTGCTCCTGGGTTATGTAGCCCTCGTCGGCCATGTTCTGAATTACGTAGTTGCGCCTGCTGATTCCGCGCTCTAGATTTTCGGCCTCATCTGGCTTGTAGTCATTGGGGGATTTCAGCATTCCAGCCAGGTAGGCAGCCTGCGGCACGTTTAGTTTGCTGGCTGGAACTCCGAAGTAATACTGAGAAGCAGTCTCCACGCCATTGATCTGGTTTCCCAAGAAAACCAAGTTCAAGTAACCGGCGAGGATGTCCTTTTTAGAAACTTCCTTTTCCAAAGCGATGGCCAGTCTGATTTCCCGAAGCTTTCGCTCAACGCTGACCTCGGTGGCAGCTTGGATGGCGCTGGTGTCATTCGAAAGATTTGCAGCCTCAACAATCGACTGCCTCACGTACTGCATGGTGATCGTGGAAGCACCGGGACCATCACCAAAGGTAGCCAGGTTGGTTAGCGTTGCTCGAATCAGCGAGATGATATCCACGCCACCGTGCTCGTAAAACCTTGGGTCTTCAGTTGCAACAACGGCGTTTACCAGGTTCTCGGAGATGGATTCGAAAGGAACCTCTACTCGATTTTCATGATAAAAAGTTGCGATTTTTACTGGCTTGTCATCCTTTAGGGCATAAACCGAAGAAGACTGCGAGGCATTTACCGGCTTAATGTAAGCAGGGAGCCCCTCAAACATTCCAATTGAAGTGGTTGTCACCACCCCTGCAACTGCAACCGCAGGTGCCAGCAGTGCAACGGAGAGTAGCCCAGCAACACCGCTCAGAAGACCAAATTTGAGCCAAGTTGTGAGCGTTGATGATTTAGTGCTGCCAGCCATAGGCTCTAGGATACTCGCAATAGGCTGAATTGGAGCTGTGAAATGACCAAGTGGGAGTACGTAACTACGCCGCTATTGCTGCACAAAGAAACTCAAATCCTAAACACCTGGGGAGCCCAGGGTTGGGAATTGGTTCAGGTAACAACAGGCCCTCAGGGTGGACTGATTGCATTTTTCAAGAAACCGGTAACTGAATGAGCAGGGTCGAGCAAAGACTTACCGAGCTAGGTTACGTTCTGCCGGAGGTGGCAACCCCAGCCGGGTCATACCTGCCAGCAATGATCAGTGGAAATCTAGTCTTCACAGCGGGACAGATTCCGCTGGTTGAGGGCAAACTAATTGCCACCGGCAAGCTAGGTGCCGCTATTGACGCCGAACAGGGAGCAGCAATCGCAGAGCGCTGCGCTCTAAACGCACTGGCGGCAATCAAGTCTGTCCTGGGTGATTTAGATCGGGTGACTCAGGTGGTCAAGGTTGTTGGCTTTGTCGCTTCGGTTCCAGAGTTCACAGCGCAACCA
Organism: uncultured Aquiluna sp.; assembly: GCA_964494925.1. Taxonomy (GTDB): domain Bacteria; phylum Actinomycetota; class Actinomycetes; order Actinomycetales; family Microbacteriaceae; genus Aquiluna. The sequence continues at coordinate 211 of CAZBTW010000192.1, read as the reverse complement.
ACCGTCATCAACGGCGCATCTGAATTTCTTCAGAAGGTTTTTGGTGATGCTGGAAAGCATGCGAGAAGTGCAGTCGGGGTTCCGGTGTTGCCGCTGGATGCGCCGGTTGAAGTTGAACTTATTGTCGAGTTTGAGTAACTAAAGCGCTTTTCGAAGCCAAATCGACTCTTCAATTTCAAACCCCAAGTCAACATAAAGCTTTCGGGATTCT
>CAZBTW010000191.1:0-1912 GCA_964494925.1 uncultured Aquiluna sp. | reverse complement strand
AGGCTTCAGAAACTGGGACTCAAGGTCTCGCTGAACTTCGGAGGAAGAATTGGGTTGGCAGCTTCCTATGGATCTGCTGCCGCAGTTGTCGATCCAGACTGGGCGCTAATTGGCTCGAACTGGGACGAGAAACTCAGGGTTAGGCCCGGGCTACTCAGGGCGATGGGCTGGGATTACCATCGGGTTCACGCCCTGGAAATGTTTGCAAAACCTCAGGATGTAGCCAACCGAATTGCGATGAAGCTCGGGGTTGATCTAGTTCGAAAAGCTCAACCACTGTTTGATGAAAAGGCTTTTGAGGACACACCTCAGGCCTGGGGGGATGACGATGATTCAAACGATGATCGGCTGCGCGATGACAAGCCGCCGCATTGGGGCTAGCTGTCTGAGTCAGAAGACGGGCTTGATGCTGCTGAGTCGGTCTTATAAAAGCCAGAACCCTTAAAGCTCACACCAAGGTTCCCAAACTGCTTTCTAAGCTCCTTGGAACACTTCGGGCACACGGTCAAAGCTTCATCGGTGAAAGATTGGTGAATTTCGAAGGTGTGCTGGCATGACTTGCATACATATGTGTAGGTCGGCATTTTTCCTCCGAGACAAGTCTACCGAGACTGGACAAGCCACCAACCACTTGGAGTCACAACACCATCGACCGGTTTATCGAAGGGCTCTGTCGGAATTGAGTCAAAAACCTCGTCATCAAACACCACAGCAATTAGCCTTGGGTGGTTGCTTTCGGCAAGAAACCGGTCGTAGAAGCCCTTTCCTTTTCCGAGTCGATTTCCAGAACGATCAACAGCCAGAGCGGGAACCAGAATCAGGTCAATTTTTTCATTGGCAATTGCATCCCCGGCAGGTTCCATCAGGCTCAAGGCGGAGCTGACTAAATTTCCTGATGCGAACTCCAGTGAATCACCTACGATTCTTGGGAAAACCAGGTTCAAGTCTTTGTCTGCTTGCCGATTGAATTCGCCGACGTCTGGTTCGTTTGCCAATGGTATGTAGCTAGCGAGGGTGGTCGGTTCAAATGCCTGAACCAGCTGCACAAGCTGCTGGCTGAGCCCGCCAGAATTACCGGGCCTGGCATCCAGCACCTTTTTTCGAAGCTCTGCTTTCGCTTTCGATAGGTCCATAGCGGTAATCTTGCCAGCGTGCAGCGATTTTTCCCAATGACTCACGGAAGTATTACGCTTCGTGGTCTAGCCAAGGCAGACCACGCAATTCTTCGTGAGCTACTTCTGGCTGATCGTGCCTGGCTCTCGCCCTGGGAAGCCTCTGCTCCGGGCATCCGGTATCCAATCGACACCAAATGGATGATCAAGTCCCTGCTCTCTCAAACTAAAAAGGGCACCGCTCTTGCGCTTGTTATGGAGTATCGAGGTGAAGTCGTTGGCCAGCTGAATGTGGCGAACATCCTTTACGGCTCGGTTTCATCGGGGACGATCGGCTACTGGATTGCAAAGAGTGCAGCCGGAAATTCGATAGTTCCTATTTGCGTTGCGATGGCAATCGACTACCTACTTGATGAGGGCGGTCTGCACCGAGTCGAGATTGATATTCGCCCGGATAACCAAGCCTCGTTGCGAGTGGTTGAAAAACTTGGCCTTCGCGAGGAAGGCCTCAAGCAAAGGTATATCCACATTGACGGAGCCTGGAGAGATCATCGAATCTTTGCCATCACGAAAGAGGAAATAAAGGGCTCCATGCTGTCCAGGGTGCAAAACACCAAGGGGCAATAGCGGTCTTTGGTTGATTGTCGCGATATCTTTTAGGCATGAACAATTCAGTTGGGCTGGGCGGATTAACGCTCCTGATCGCAGCAGTTGTCTGGCTCCTAATTTTTGTTCCCGGCTACACGAAGAGATCTCAAATTCGAGAGACCACAAACGTAGTAAGAGCTGCAAGCAGGCAA
>CAZBTW010000190.1:0-1921 GCA_964494925.1 uncultured Aquiluna sp. | reverse complement strand
GCTCATGATTAGGCCTTTCCAACGCCGGTAGATCTGGAAGCAAATTCTTGTATCTGGTCGATAAACCCGTACTCAAGGGCTTCGGCAGCGGTAAACCAACGATCACGATCGCCGTCTTCCATTACCTGTTCGACGGTCTTTCCGGTTTGCTCAGCAGTAATACTGGCCAACTGGCGCTTCATGCTCATGATTAGCTCTGCCTGGGTTTGAATGTCCGATGCCGTGCCACCGAAGCCACCAAGTGGCTGGTGCAGCAACACTCTGGTGTTTGGCGTTGCATATCTCTTGCCCTTGGCACCGGAGGAAAGCAAGAACTGCCCCATTGAGGCGGCCATTCCAATGCCTACGGTCACAATATCGTTCGGAACGTACTGCATGGTGTCGTAGATTGCCATACCAGCAGTGATCGAACCGCCAGGTGAGTTTATGTACAGGAAGATGTCTTTTTCGGAGTCCTCTGCAGCCAAGAGAAGTATTTTGGCGCATATCTCGTTGGCGTTTTCATCTCTAACTTCACTGCCAAGCCAGACGATGCGGTCCTTTAGTAGACGGTCAAAAACACCGTTACGTTCCATCTGTGGAACTGCCATTGAAATCTCCTTCAGCTACGTGTAATAAACGATAGCCAAGGAATCAGGACAACACTTGCTTGTTCGCCTTAGGCGTTAGACCTCGTAGGTAACCTTTGCACCTTTGGTGTCGGTAATTACTGCCTGTGAGACGAGGAAGTCAACAGCCTTTCGGCGTGCCAGCTCATCAGCATAGAAAGCGACCTGTCCCGAACTTGCAACCTGCTCGATGAACTGGTTCGGGTCCATTTGGTAGTTTCTGGAGGTGAAGGCAAGGTACTCAATCAGTTCTTGATCCTCGATCTTGATCGCTTCGGCATCAACAACTGCATCAAGCAACAATTGGGTCTTGAAGCCCTTCTCAGAGTCTGCGGTAACTTCCTTACGGTGGACATCGTCCTCCATACGGCCTTCACCCTCAAGGTGGGCATCCACCTCACGCTTCACAGCAACATCAGAAACTGGGATCTTGGCCTTTTCAACAAGCTCTTCAACAATCTTGTCGCGAGCCTGGAGAACCTGCTTGCGGCCTAGCTGCTCAGCGATCTTGGTTTCAAGGTCCTTCTTGAGCTCCTCTAGGGTGTCAAACTCACTTGCAAGTTGAGCAAATTCATCGTCGGCCTTTGGCAGCTCGCGCTCCTTAACGGACTTCAGTGTGACAGTTACTTCAGCTTCCTGTCCGGCCATCTCGCCACCAACCAATTTAGATTTGAAGGTTGTGGTCTCACCGGCGGTTAGCGTGTCAAGCGCCTCATCAATTCCATCCAGGAGCTGGCCTGATCCAATTTCGTATGAGATGTCACTTGCGGTGTCAATTTCCTTGCCGTCCATCTTGGCGGTCAGGTCAATTGTCGTGAAATCGCCCTTCTTGGCCGGGCGCTCAACAGTTTTCAGTGAACCAAATCGTGCACGAAGTGCATCCAATTCGGTTTCAATGTCCATCTTGGCAACCTTGACTGGCTCAACGGTCACAGCAATGCCATTGTAGTCAGGCAGCTTGAACTCTGGACGAACCTCGACTTCTAGGCTGATTACCAGCGGCTTTTCAATTTCACTAGCCGACGGGGCCGAGCTAATGTCCGCCTCTGGAGTACCAAGTGGCTTTAGCTTCTCTGCCAGCAGGGCCTCACGGTAGAAAAAGTCCATTCCATCGTTGATGGCCTGAGCGATGATTGAATCTTTGCCAACACGCTGGTCTAAAACCTGAGATGGAACTTTGCCCTTGCGAAAACCTGGAATGTTTACCTGCTGAGCCACAGTCTGGTAAGCCCTGTCAAGAGTTGGCTTGAATGAAGCCTGATCTACCTCGATGGTTAGCTTTACTCGGGTTGGGTTTAGTCTCTCGACGGTTG
>CAZBTW010000189.1:0-1928 GCA_964494925.1 uncultured Aquiluna sp. | reverse complement strand
TGCGAAAAGGAGCAATTTCACTGGAGCGAATTCGCTCAGTCATTGGTGATGTGGAGCTAGAGGTCGACTAGTGAGGGCTTATCTGCTGATAGCCCTGATCACTGCGGTGGTTAGCTATTTAGCAACCTGGGGTGTTCGTTACCTCGCCAAGAAATATGACATCCATCCGGCCATCCGAGAGCGCGATGTCCACAAGGTGCCAACACCACGAATCGGTGGAGTTGCAATCTTGATAGCGATAGCAGCAGGCGTCCTGGCTGCTGCAAGCTTTGGCTGGTTTGAGTCAATATTTAGAGACCCAGGTCCAATCTGGGCAATACTCGGAGCCGGCGCACTGATTGTTGTGGTGGGTTTGCTGGATGACCTAATCGAACTGGACTGGACCGCCAAAATGGGTGGTCAGGTAGCAGCTGCTTGGATTCTCGCCTCGAGCGGGGTCCAGATTGTCTCGTTGCCAATTGGCGGATTGACAGTCGGTAGTTTTGGGGTCTCTCTGGCGATCACCGTTTTCATCGTGGTGTTGGTGATGAATGCCGTGAACTTTATTGATGGACTAGATGGCTTAGCCGCTGGCGTGGTGGGCATCGGGACCCTGACGTTCTTTATTTACAGCTACCTTTTGGCTCAGCAGACCTCCCCAACTAACTATTTCTCAACCGCTGGAATGTTGTCGGCGGTGGTGTTGGGTGCAGTTGCCGGATTCTTGCCGCACAATTTCAGCCCCGCCAAGATTTTCATGGGGGATTCAGGAGCGATGTTGCTTGGGCTGATGATGGCGACAAGCGCGATTGCGGTGACTGGTTCAATAGACCCAGCAACGGTCACCAGGAATGACCTGCTGCCAGCGCTTATTCCATTGGTGTTACCGGTCATCATCTTGATATTGCCGCTTCTAGATTTGTTGTTGGCAGTTCTCAGACGAATTCGGAGGGGTCAGTCTCCGTTCGCTGCCGACCGAGAGCATTTGCACCATCAGCTCCAGGACTTGGGCCACTCACATCGCGGTGCAGTGCTGGTTTTCTATCATTGGACCACGGTGGTGTCAGTAACCCTGCTGCTGTTTTTCTGGCTGGATGTTGCACCAGTTATAGTCATATTCGGGGCCTGGATGATTCTGGCTCTAATCCACACCTATTGGCCAGTATTTAGGCGAGTAGCTAAATCAAGGAGCAACGTTGGCAGCAAATAGTTCGGATCAATTGTTTGTAAAGGCGCTTCGCTTGGGCACGCTGTTGGCAGTTGCCGTTGCAGCGTTGGGTTCATTGATTGGCTATTTTGTGGCCGGTATGCCCGGTGTCTATGCAGCACTGGTGGGTGCGACAGTTTCGGTAATTTTCGGATCTATGACCACTTTGAGCATCTGGCTTGGCGGAAAACTTCCACTGAACGGTTTCTACGGCATGGTTTTAGGTGGCTGGCTGCTGAAAATTTTAGTATTTGCAGCAATTTTGTTTGTGTTGCAGGGGGCAACGAATTTCTCCGGTCCAGTCTTCTTTTTCGCAGTAGTTGCCTCGGTTTTGGGCAACCTTGCGATCGATTCTTGGTTGGTTCTAACTGGCAGAATTCCTACGGTTGGGAAATAGTTGGTTTTTTTCTTACTTGGCGCCCCAAGCGCACATAAATTCTTATAAACTTTGAGAAATTCCATGATCATCTCGCGGATGTTTTTACGCCGCCCGGACCAGGAGAACGAAGCTGTTTAGTGTGTTGAGCCTGTTTGCGGCAGAGGGTGGTGAATTTAGCCCTCCGAGTATTTTTGAGTTCTATCCCGAGATCGTAGCTTTCGAGGGAACTCCTTTTGCCATCAACCGAATCATGATGATTCGTCTGATTGTCATGGTTGTGCTGATTGTGCTGTTTTGGCTCTGGACCTCTAAATTCAAGCGGGCTGTAAAGACCGGCAACGTAGTTCCTGGTCGCTTCCAGTT
>CAZBTW010000188.1:0-1943 GCA_964494925.1 uncultured Aquiluna sp. | reverse complement strand
AGCTGATCTTTCAGGCGCCAGACCTACCAACACCAAAGGTAAATCCCAGAAGCGGAAAGCTTGCTTCGGATGAGGTCGTTGAAGCACCAAAGCGGGCGGCCCCGACCAGAACTCGAACCAAGACCAAGCCCGAACAGGCACCTGCAAAGAAGCAGGCAGAGGTAGGCGGTTCAGAGGAAAAGGAATCTGGCTCAACCCGGGTTGCTGCTAAGCGCGCTCGAAGGAAAGACTCTAGGGATTCAGGTCGGCGCAGGACTGCTGTCACAGAGTCGGAGTTCTTGGCCCGGAGAGAGTCTGTTGATCGCAGGATGGTAGTTCGTGAGCGCGATGCCAGGGTTCAAATTGGAGTGCTTGAGGATGGGCTCTTGGTTGAGCACTATGTGGCCGAAAGCCAGGGCGGCTCTCTAATTGGAAATGTTTATCTCGGCAAGGTCCAGAATGTTTTGCCATCCATGGAGGCAGCCTTTGTTGATATTGGGCGGGGAAGAAATGCCGTTCTTTATTCAGGAGAGGTTGACTGGGAGGCTGCCGAAACTGGTAACCAACCAAGAAGAATTGAGCTGGCTCTCAAATCAGGCGATCACGTTCTAGTGCAGGTAACCAAGGATCCGGTTGGCCAAAAGGGTGCTCGACTAACCTCGCAAATTTCGCTGCCGGGCCGCTTTTTGGTTTACGTGCCAGGCGGCAACATGTCTGGAATTTCCAGAAAGCTTCCCGAGGGTGAGCGTCAGCGATTGAAGCAAATCCTGAAGCACGCTCTTCCAGAGGATGCCGGAGTAATTGTTCGCACCGCAGCCGAGGGCGCAACCGAAGATCAGCTCATCTTGGATGTTGAGAGGCTGAAGAGTCAGTGGGAAGCAATCAACGAGCAAGTTGCTAAGGGCAAGGCCCCAACTCTGCTCCACAGCGAGCCAGACCTGTTGGTGAAGATCATCCGAGATGTTTTCAACGAAGACTTCCATGAGCTTGTTATTTCCGGCGAGGATTCCCTGCAAACAATCCGTCAATACCTAGAGTCTGTTGCACCAGAGCTATTGGAACGACTCGTTGAATATCAGGGCGAAGAAGACATTTTCGATAACTATCGTCTTGGTGACCAGATTATTAAGGCTCTTGATCGAAAGGTTTACCTGCCTTCAGGTGGCTCACTGGTAATCGATAGAACAGAGGCGATGACCGTTGTTGATGTCAACACCGGAAAGTTCATTGGCTCTGGTGGAAACCTGGAAGAAACTGTCACCAAAAACAACCTGGAGGCAGCTGAAGAGCTTGTTCGCCAGTTGCGACTTCGAGACATCGGCGGAATCGTGGTTGTGGACTTCATTGACATGATCCAGGAGTCAAACCAGGAAATGGTTCGCAGACGTCTTCTGGAATGCCTTAGCCGTGATCGCACCAAGAACCAGGTCGGAGAAGTTACATCTTTGGGGCTTGTGCAACTGACTCGCAAGAAGATTGGCCTCGGACTGTTGGAGACCTTCTCAGAGCCATGTGACTGCTGTGCGGGCAGAGGAGTGGTAGTTCACGACGAACCTAGATTCAAAATGCCAGAAGTTTCCGAGCCAAAGCGAGGAAAAAAGAAGGAAAAGGCAAAGCCGCAGGTTGTCAAGAAAATTGTGACCGCCGAGCAAGCCGACGCCTTCAAGAACGTTGTGAACCAAATTGCTTCGGCTGGCCACCACGAAGAGCAAGCTGTCGAAGTCGAGGTAAACGAGCCTGAAGGCAAGACTGAGATCTTGAATGCTGTGTTGGATTCGCTGCCGGAACCTGTGGTTCCTGCGAAACCAAAGCGCCGTCGTGCTTCTTCTGCTGCTAGGCAGAAGAAAACGACAGACTAAATAGTCGATTTCATGTTGCCTCAGCTAGTTTTATTTGCTAAACTTCGAGGCTGTTGACCGCGTTCTGTGGTCAGACAAGTTTTCCCTAATAGTTAGGTTTCAAAG
>CAZBTW010000187.1:0-1943 GCA_964494925.1 uncultured Aquiluna sp. | reverse complement strand
ACCGACGAGATGGCGCGCCATTTCTACTCCTGGTCTTGAGCGTTGCTGGTGCAGCAATTGCGTGGTTCCTGATTTCCGAACCATGGGCAATTTTTTTGCACAGTTTTAGTTTTGGAATGCTCTTCGGGTTGGTTGCCTACGCATTGCCAGTAATCTTTTTCGGTTATGCCCTGTATTTATTCAGGCACCCGGCATCGGTGAAGGACAGCTCTCGATTTGCCTTAGGGTTCTGGTTGCTACTTTCGGTCACCTCCGGGTTCTTTCATGTTTTTTCCAGCCAGCCAAATCCACAAATGGGGGCAATGGCACTGGCTGAAGCTGGCGGGCTTTTTGGTTGGCTAATTGGTGGTTCACTCGCGGCCGTTTTGACAATCTATGGCGCAATCCCAGTTTTGATCCTGCTTGGAGCAACCGCATTCCTGATCATGACCGGCACCGCACCAAATAAGGTGATCGAGAATTCCAAGAAGCTTTACGCGTTCCTGTTCGGCCTGAACAAGACGGCGGACGAGACAGACGCCTTTGATGCCAAGAAGTCAAACTGGTGGAAGAAAGAAAAAGAGCCTGAGCCAGCGTTTGATTCACCGTTGGTTACCGACATTGACGATTTCGTGGATGCCTCGCTGGAGGAGGCTGCTCAATTGCCTCCCGTAACTGATGCTCAGGTTGCATCCGATGAGCCCGAGTTCTTCTCAGGGGAAGAGGGGCTAACCGAACCGATTGATGTTGTAGCAGATACTCCGACAGTCAAAAAGGCCAAGCGCCCCTACCTGCTTCCATCGCAGTCGCTGCTGGCAGCCGGATCGCCCCACAAGACTAAGAGTGAAGTGAACGACCAGATGGTGGCTGCCATCAATGCCGTCTTTCAGGAGTTTGACGTCCAGGCTCGTGTTTCGGACTTCATGCGAGGTCCAACCGTCACACGGTATGAAGTAGAGCTAGCTCCGGGAGTCAAAGTGGAAGCCGTGACCCGGCTTACAAATAACCTGAGCTATGCGGTTGCCTCGAATGAGGTGCGTATTCTTGCCCCGATCCCCGGTAAGAGCGCAATAGGAATCGAGATTCCAAACACCGACCGTGAGACAGTTTCGCTGGGTGACGTGTTGCGCTCGAAGAGCGCAACCGGGGTTCAGCATCCACTCACCATTGGCGTCGGCAAGGACGTTGAGGGTGGTTACATGGTGGCCAACCTTGCAAAAATGCCACACCTGCTGGTGGCTGGTGCAACTGGAGCTGGTAAATCCAGCTTCGTCAACTCAATGATCTGCAGCATCCTGATGAGATCGACACCGGCCGAGGTTCGTATGGTTCTGGTTGATCCAAAGCGAGTGGAACTTTCCGTATATCAGGGCGTTCCTCACCTGGTTACTCCGATCATCACGAACCCCAAGAAGGCAGCTGAGGCGTTGCAATGGGTGGTTCGCGAAATGGAGTCCCGATACGATGATCTGGCTTCATTTGGATTCAAGCACATTGACGATTTCAACCGCGCTGTAGTCAGTGGTGACATCAAGGTGCCCGAGGGTTCAAAGCGTGACCTGCAGCCCTACCCCTACCTACTGGTTGTAGTTGACGAGCTTGCCGACCTCATGATTGTTGCACCTCGCGACGTTGAGGATTCGATCGTGAGAATTACCCAGTTGGCTAGGGCTTCCGGCATTCACTTGGTGCTAGCGACCCAGCGCCCTTCGGTTGATGTGGTCACCGGTTTGATCAAGGCCAACGTTCCTTCGCGTCTTGCATTCTCGGTTTCCTCTGTTACTGATTCCAGGGTTATCTTGGATCAGCCCGGTGCGGAAAAACTGGTTGGCCAGGGTGATGCGTTGTTTGCCCCAATGGGAACCAATAAGCCAGTTCGAGTTCAGGGTGCTTGGGTTTCCGAGGCCGAGCTTCAGAAGGTCGTTGATCACCTGCTCTTCGTGGCTGCCTGAGGGCGTGTTGAC
>CAZBTW010000186.1:0-1949 GCA_964494925.1 uncultured Aquiluna sp. | reverse complement strand
TTGTGACCGACCGACGCTTTCTTGCTGACAAACTTCGCGTGACCGACTACGCCACAACGCAGTTCTTTTTCGAAGTTGAGCACTACTTGTCGTTGGTAAATGATCTTGCAGACCTTGGAGTTAACAAACCAATCATTCCTGGGATCATGCCAATCATTTCTGCCAGGCGGCTATCAAGAGTCCTTGACCTTACCGGGGAGAGCCAGCCCGAAGATCTAGCGATGGCACTTGCTGTGACAGATGCCGCTGAGGCTAAAGAGGCTGGGATTGAATTTGCAGCGAACCTCGTTTCGGAACTGGTTGCTGGTGGTGTGGATGCTGTTCACCTTTACGCGTTCAATGAGCACGAGAACGTCACAGAAGTGCTAAAGCGAGCCAATCTCATCTAATTGCCCTGGCTGACTAGACTCAAAACATGCCGCTGAGCCAGGAACTCCGAAGTGTCCCCAACCTGCTCAGCATTCTCAGGCTGTTCTTGGTTCCTGTCTTTCTGTGGCTGCTACTGATCGACCAATTTGTATGGGCACTTGTCGTGATGGCGATTGCTTCAGCGTCCGATTGGTTCGACGGTTATATCGCCCGAAAGTTCAACCAGGTCACAGAGCTTGGCAAGGTTTTAGATCCTGCCGCAGATCGCTTGTTTATTCTGGCCAGCCTTGTTGGTTTGACCGTTAACGGAAACATCCCACCATGGCTGGCCATAGTAATTGTTGGTCGAGACTTGGTGCTCACTGCCGCTTATCCGGTGTTGGCTACTCATGGTCACGGGCCATTGCCAGTTCACTTCTTGGGCAAGGCCGGAACATTCTCATTGCTCTATGCACTGCCTCTTCTACTAATGGCCGATATTTTCCCCAGCGCTGATTGGTTCATTCTGCCCTTAGCATGGGGCTTTGCTTACTGGGGAATCGGGCTCTACTGGCTCTCTGGATTCATCTATCTGAAGCAAGTTAGGGATTTGGTTTCCGCGACCAAAAAAATCCCCTAAAGTAAAACCTCAAGGGGAGGTTCACATTGGCTCGCGAAGATGCAAGAAACGACGAGACAGCTCGTTTCGCAGACGACCTGATTGCCATACAAATCCCCGAACTTTCCGATGAAGAAGCCGCTGCGGTAGCAGCGTTGCCCGCACAGTCAGCTCTATTGATCGTTCACCGCGGTCCAGGAGCTGGATCGCGGTTTCTTCTAGACCAGGACACCTCTGTGGCTGGTCGTCACCCAGAAGCCGACATCTTTTTGGATGATGTCACCGTCTCTCGAAAGCACGCAGAGTTTTCAAGATCTGGTAACACTTTCACCGTTCGCGACCTGGGTTCTATGAATGGGATATTTGTAGCTGGTGAAAGAGTGGATGAGGCAGTGCTCTCCAATGGAGTTGAGGTACTGATCGGTAAGTTCCGACTCACCTTCTACCTAGGTCAGAAGGGTAACTAAGTGGAGAACGCCGTCAGAAAGCTGGATGCCCAGCGCAGGCTCTACACCATCGGTCAGGTGCTTACGGTCCTAAAGCCAGAGTTTGGTGACCTCAGCCCATCGAAACTTAGATTCCTAGAGGATCAGGGCCTTATTACCCCAGAGCGCACTGACTCCGGTTACCGCAAGTACTCAGAGTCGGAGATTGAGCGTTTAAAGGTTGTCCTCACCCTGCAGCGCGACCAGTATCTGCCCCTGAAGGTGATTCGCGAATATCTTGACGAACTAGACGCTGGTCGAACCCCGCTATTGCCTGCAGCCACTCCAGCCACCTTGCGAAAAGGACAGAAGTTCTCAACCGCTCAGCTCAAGGCAGAGACCGGTATTTCGGACCTCGCCTTCCGAGAGGCAGCAGAGCTAGGACTATTCGGAAACCAGCCTCACACCTCTCACGAGGTTGAGATTGCGTTTGCTTTGGTTGCACTCGAGCAGTTTGGAATTCAGCCAAGACACCTAAGGGGCCTGAAGTCAGCCAC
>CAZBTW010000185.1:0-1962 GCA_964494925.1 uncultured Aquiluna sp. | reverse complement strand
ATTTAGTTGCAGCATCCAAAGAAGACCGAGTCAAGTTCAGCCCGCGCGCAATTCCAGAGTCATCATAAATTTTCGGCTCCAGCTTGGTCAGAATTCTAAAAGTTTGAGCGTTCCCCTCGAATCCTCCTATGTCAGCTGCCCAAAAATTAAGGGCGGACTCACCATTGTGGCCAAAAGGCGGGTGTCCAAGGTCGTGAGCCAAGCAGCCCATGTCCACCAAGTCAGGATTCACGCCCAGCGCTGTCGCCAGTTCTCTGCCTACCTGTGCAACTTCTAACGAGTGCGTGAGCCTAGTCCTTGCGAAGTCACCCGAAGTGGGTGAGAGCACCTGGGTTTTTGCGCTTAGTTTTCGAAATGCTGCGGAGTGAAGAACCCTGGCTCTATCTCTAGCAAACTCCCCTCGCCCGGCACTCTGGGACTTGGGTTGAGCTACAAACCTCTCAAGGTCTTCGGGCTTGTAACCGAAATCGGGACTTGTATTCATGGGGCTAGCCACCCGATGCCGAAAGCTCAGCAAACTCAAGTTGCGATCGGTGCTCGTCTGTGAGCTCTCTGCTTTGCAACCATCCCTCTGGAAGTGAGCACGACTTCAGGGACCCCAAGCGACCGCGCGGACCCTCTGCTTCTTCCCCCGGATAAGGCAGGTCTCGCTCCAGCGTTCCTAACAGGTCCGCCGCCTGCTGCAGTGATTCGACTCTAGCCAGGGCAGCGCGGAACTCCCCACCGACTGGATAACCCTTGAAATACCACGCAACGTGCTTACGAATGTCTCTGCAGGCCCGGTCTTCCTGCTCAAAAAACTCGGTAAGCAGCTCAGCGTGCCGATAAAAGGCATCTGCAACTTCACCAAGATTTGGCATGGATTGCTTTTGATTGGTGGAGTTGTCTCCGGCCAAATACCCGGCAATTGCTCGCTCGAGGTCCTCGAACAACCAAGGCCTACCAAGGCAACCCCTACCGACGACAATCCCGTCAACGCCAGTTTGCTCCATCATTGCTACAGCGTCATCTGCAGACCAGATATCACCATTACCTAAGACTTGAACATCCGGGAGGGCTTGACGCAATTCAGCAATTGAATCCCAATCGGCTTTGCCAGAGTAGAAATCTTCAGCGGTTCTTCCATGCAGCGCCACTGCACTTACTCCTGCGTCCCGAGCAGCCTTGCCGGCATCCAAAAAGGTGAGGTGTTCGCTGTCGATTCCCTTACGCATTTTCACCGTGACCGGGATGTCTCCCGCAGCCTTGACTGCCGCCTGAACAATTTTCTCAAATAGCTCATGTTTCCAAGGAAGTGCTGCTCCCCCGCCTTTTCTGGTTACCTTTGCCACCGGGCAACCGAAGTTTAGATCGATGTGGTCAGCGCGGTCTTCGGCCACAAGCATTGTCACGGCGCTGGCAATGGTGGCGGGATCAACGCCATAGAGCTGAACCGATCGGAATTCCTCAGACTCGTGGTGGCCTATTAGCCGCATTGACTCTTCAGTTCTCTCAACCAGGGCCCTAGAGGTAACCATTTCAGAGACAAACAGCCCGTTCCCAAATTCGCGGCAAAGCCTTCGATAAGCAGTATTGGTAATGCCCGCCATCGGTGCCAGAACCACTGGCACCTCAAAAGTCTTAGAACCGTATTTTAGGCTCACCGATCTAGTTGAGTCTTTCGAAGAGATAGCTGGCGACTTTATCAAGAGAAACACGTTCTTGAGTCATGGAGTCTCGTTCACGAATGGTAACTGATTGATCCTCTGGAGTCTCAAAGTCGACCGTGATGCAGAATGGAGTTCCAATCTCATCCTGACGACGGTAGCGACGCCCAATCGCTCCGGAGTCATCAAAGTCGATATTCCAAGTCTTTCGCAATTGATCAGACAGGTTCTTGGCGATCGGATTCAGGGCTTCGTTGCGACTAAGCGGCAAAACCGCAGCCTTGACCGGTGAGAGCCTGTAGTCAAGCTTCAAAAC
>CAZBTW010000184.1:0-1983 GCA_964494925.1 uncultured Aquiluna sp. | reverse complement strand
TGGAAATACAGCAGCTCAGAGCGCTCGTCACGAACTTTTCGGATGACTCGGTGGCCCGCTTGGCCAAGATCGAAGCCACCACGCGCCATGACGTCAAGGCCGTCGAATACTTCATCCGCGAGGAACTAGAGAAGCTTCGCCGATCCGATTTGGGAGAGCTAGTTCACTTCGCCTGCACCTCAGAAGACATCAACAACCTTGCTTACGCCCGAGTAATCTCCGATGGCCTGAACCAGGTCATGCTGCCAAAGGTCAAGGAACTTGCCGAAAAGCTTCGTGAGATGGCCAAGCAGAATGCCGCGGTTCCGATGCTCTCTCGCACCCACGGCCAGCCAGCAACCCCAACCACACTGGGCAAAGAGCTTGCTGTTTTTGTTTTCCGCATCGAGCGCCAGCTAAAAAGACTTGAAAAGCAGGAGATTCTTGGCAAGTTCTCAGGGGCAACCGGAACATATGCCGCTCACCTTGCTGCAGCTCCAAGCGTTGACTGGGCCAAGCAATCCAAAGCCTTTGTTGAGCACCTTGGCTTCACCTGGAACCCTCTAACAACCCAGATTGAGTCTCACGATTGGCAAGCAGAGCTTTACCAAGCTTTGAGCCACCTAAACCGGATTTTGCACAATCTCGCTACCGATGTCTGGACCTACATCTCCTTGAACTACTTCAAGCAGATTCCAGTAAAGGGCGCGACCGGTTCCTCGACCATGCCTCACAAGGTCAACCCCATCAGATTTGAGAACGCTGAAGCAAACCTCGAGCTAGCTAGTGCAATTCTGGACTCACTGGCTCAGACCCTTGTAACCTCTCGCCTTCAGCGCGACTTGAGCGACTCGTCTGCCCAGCGCAACATCGGACTGGGCTTTGGCCACTCACTACTCGCAATCGACAACCTGATTCGCGGGTTAGACGCTCTGGCAGTCAACGAGGCAGTCATGGCAGCCGACCTCTTGGAGAGCTGGGAAGTCATTGGAGAAGCAATTCAGACAGCTATTCGAGCCGATGTCGCCCGGGGATTGAGCTCAATAAGCGACCCGTATGCGCTTCTCAAGGAACTAACACGTGGCAAACGAATTGGAGGGGCCGATTTGCAAGCTTTCATTCAAAAACTTGAGTTGCCCCAGGAAACCAAGGATCGCCTGATGAAACTCAGGCCAGAGACCTATGTTGGGCTTGCTGAAGAGCTGACTAAACGCTTCGGTTAGCGAAGTCTGGGGCGATTTGGGTCCTGGTCATCTGGTTTGAAGCTCAGATCCAGAGTCGCAACAATCACCAGAGAAACAATGAAGGTCACAAGTGACCAAATAACGGCTGTTTCCCAAAATCGAGTCCCGTACAGGACGATTAGGCCAACAAATACAGCGGCGATCGCCGACATTGTCATGTAGGCCTTGAGGTTCGCAAATCTCTTCACGCGACTAACCCTACTTCGCTTCAGGTGTGCCGGCTGCAATCCCCCAGTGGACTCCGCTCACAGCAAAATAGGCGCCCAAGAACCCAACAGCACTCACCACATCAAGCGGCGCAAGCAGAAGTGCGCCAATAGCCACTGAGAACATTCCACTAAGGAAGCGCTCCTGACCCGCCCGGGTCTTGAAGCCAAGGGGACGCATTGCAAAGAGCTCAATCGCGCCTGCTCCCATGCCCCAGAGGGAAACGAGGAAATAAAGGCTGAGATCCGGCGCTGAGATGGTGAAAAAAGAGCCAATCGTGACTAAGAACGCCAGGATAACCAGCATCAAATCGGCGCGAGCGATCTCTCGTTTCGCGGCAATCATTAGAAGGCCAGCAATCGCCAGCGCACCGGTAACAGCAGTCAAGAGCTGCTGTCCAATGAGATATCCGTGGTCAGCGCTGAAGGTGATGAAGATGCCTGCGGAAAAAAAGATTGCCGCCCGAAGGCCGAAAAAGAGTTTCACGCGGTCTAGCTTGGCATATTCACAAAGCGTGAATACTGGCCGTGGAATGCAACCACAACGGTGCCAG
>CAZBTW010000183.1:0-1984 GCA_964494925.1 uncultured Aquiluna sp. | reverse complement strand
CGGGCTTGTGACCGGTAGACATTTGTGCAAATAGGTGAAATCGACACAAATAATGTTGCTGCTTCTCCCCATTTATTGATTTTTTGGGTCAATGCTGTTGTTTGGCTGTCCTCTTATTGTATACAATCAGGCCTAAAATAATCAAATAACAGGACTTTCCTGCACAAAAATGCCCAGTTTGTATACAAAAAATCACTCCTAAACTGATTACATGAAAACAATCAGCTGCAAAGAGCTTGGTGGAGCCTGCGATCTTGAGTTCCGAGGCAAGGATTTCGAGGAAGTGGCAGCTCAATCACATCTGCATGGCCAGGAGATGCAAGCTATTGGGGACCAGCCCCACCTAGAGGCCATGGCGGAGATGTTGAAGATTCTGGAATCCGGTCAGGTCGAAACTTGGCTGAAAGCCAAGATGGAGCTCTTTGAGCTACTGCCAGACGAGTAATCAGCTAGTTAAACAACTCCGGCAGGGTTCTGGTCCAGCTTGACCTGATGTCATCGAGTTTCAGGTCTGCGACGTCCTGGATCTCAACTGACCCAGAAGTTGCATCCGTCACACCAATTCTCAGACAGGGAACTCCTCTTGCTTCACAGAGCGCCTGGAATTTCACATCATCCTCACGACCAACAGTTACCAGCACTCTGGTTTGTGACTCTGAGAACAAAGCTGCAGTTTGGTCAACGCCATCTCGCTCAAGTATTTCCCCGAGCCAGATCCTGGCACCAACGTTGAATCGCAGTGCTGACTCCAGAACGGCTATTCCAAGCCCGCCTTCGGAGAGGTCGTGAGCAGATTCGATCAAGCCCTGGATGCTGGCACCATGCAGTAGTTCGGCCAGTAGTTTTTCCTTAGCTAGATCAACCTTTGGAGGCTGACCACCTAGGTGGTCATGAATGTCCTTTGCCCAGGCAGAACCATCCAGTTCGTCAAAGGTTTCACCCAGTAGGTAAATGTTGTTTCCATCATCCTGCCAACCCGAAGGAATCCTTCTGGCAACATCATCAATCACGCCCAGCACACCAACAACCGGGGTTGGGTAGATGGCTACATCCCCTGACTGGTTATAGAAGCTTACGTTTCCGCCGGTGACTGGAATTCCTAGTTCTAGACAGGCGTCGGCAAGCCCCGCGGTTGCCTCCTTGAATTGCCACATCACCTCTGGGTTTTCAGGCGAACCAAAGTTTAGGCAGTTGGTGACTGCTCGTGGCACGGCTCCAGTGACAGCAACGTTTCGATAGGCCTCGGCAAGTGCCAGCCTGGCGCCCTCATAGGGGTTCAGGTAGGCATATTTGCCGTTGGCATCGGTTGCCAAGGAAACGCCCAGGCCAGTTTCCTCAGAGACTCGGACCATGCCCGAGTCATCGGGCATGGAAAGGGCGGTGTTGCCCATGACGTATTTGTCATATTGGGCGGTGATCCAGCTCTTGTCTGCCTGGTTCGGGGTTGCAATCAACTGCATCAGTTGGCTGGCTAGTTCGGTTGCACTATCTGGCCTTGGGAGTTTGCCAGACGAATCTGAATTCAGTTGGTCTTGGTAGGAAGGGTAAGCGACTGGGCGGTCATAGACCGGACCGTCGTGAGCCACGGTGCGAGGGGGAACATTTACGATTTCCTCGTCGCCCCAGTTGATGTAGAGGCGATCTTCATCAATCACCTCTCCGAGTACTGAATACTCAACTTCCCACTTGTTGACGATCTTTTCAAACGCCTTTAGTTGTTTCTTTGGAACAACTGCACACATCCGCTCCTGAGATTCAGACATCAAAATCTCTTCGGGGGTCAACGACTCATCGCGAAGCAGCACGTTCTGAAGTTGTACCTTCATGCCCTTGCCGCCGTTTGAGGCAAGCTCCGATGTTGCACATGAAATTCCAGCACCACCAAGATCTTGAATTCCAGCAACAACGCCGGCATGGAACAGCTCTAGGCAGCACTCAATCAAAACCTTCTCGGCAAATGGGTCACCAACCTGAACTGCTGGGC
>CAZBTW010000182.1:0-1991 GCA_964494925.1 uncultured Aquiluna sp. | reverse complement strand
CTTGCTGTATTTATTGCCGTCTCAAACTGCAATCCTGGATCTTCTACACCAGATAGCTACACAATCTGCGCTGAAAAATCCGAGTCCGCCACTTCAACTTCCAGTAGTGGCTCTGGCTCAGCACCCAAGGCTGTTCCGATGCGGCTCTGCTCTTACTACGTGAACAACACCATTGATGAGCCAACCCAGTCAATAATCAATTCTTGGGTTCCAGTCGGCTCAAGGCTCTGCATTGGTGACGATCCACCAGCAGAAGTGACTCGCACAAAGACAGTCTCAAGCTCATCAGTGACAAAGGACACGCTCACCGGTTACTCAAACAGGCCACTGGCAAGCTGGCTTCCAGGCGGCGAGCTAGTGGTCTTAGACCCCGCTAGGTTTTTTGTGGATGTCAACAACCGAACCACCACCGGAACGCTCCTTGGTTCTAGCGCACAAATAAGATTCACTGCCAGTTCGGTGCTTTGGGAGTTCTCTGATGGGCAAGGTGCCTCAGGGGTAAATGCAATGCGCTCCTTTGATGAAGCTGGCAGCTACCAGGCTGTTGCAGTCGTTAGTTATCGAGTTGATTACCGGATTGCCGGCAGCTCATGGGTACTTGGCGCATCAACGCTCGCTCTTGAATCAAACAGACTGAGCATTGAAGTAGTTGAGCCACCGAGGCGGACTCTGTTGGTCCAATAAACAGGTTTTATTCAGCCGGGACTCATAGAATGCCCAGAGTTGTTGAGCATAATTAGCGCAACGACGAAAGGGTCTTATGTCTCAGTGGAATCGTTCTGGTGAAAATCAATTCAACTTTGCCAATCCATATGTCGCGAACACTCCTGTGCCGGCGAAAAAGCGCAGCAGAGCACTTTCTGTGACTGCTCTTGCGCTCGGTGCTGCGATGGTCGGAGGTATCGTCGGTTCCAGCGGTTGGACGCTGGCCTTTATGAATCTTTCTCAGCCGGCACCGGTGGTGGTCAACGACGCGACTGCTGTCAATTGGGTAACTGGAGCAGCGCTGTCCGCCTCACCGTCGGTTGTCACACTTGCAGTGAATTCTGATTCAGGCTCGGGTTCTGGCTCCGGTGTGGTGCTGACCGAGGATGGCTACATTCTCACCAATGCCCACGTTGTTACCCTGGGTGGACGAACAGAAACTGGAAGCATCTCGGTGATGCTATGGGACGGTCAAGTGGTCCCAGCAGAACTGATCGGGTTTGACCCGGTTTATGACTTAGCTGTAATCAAGGTCGATCAGGGTGGCCTCAAGCCAATCGAATTCGCTGATTCCGCAGAGCTAAATGTTGGGCAGAGCGTGGTCGCCATCGGAGCACCTCTTGGACTTTCATCAACAGTGACCCAAGGAATCATCTCGGCCTTGAACCGCACCATCCAGGTCGCCAGTTCGGAGGTGAGCGAGGATCAAGGTCTGCAATTTTGGACCGGTCAGGGTTCAGCGCCAATTTCGCTCCAGGTAATTCAGACCGATGCTGCAATTAATCCCGGTAATTCCGGCGGTGCTTTGGTGAACGAGCGCGGAGAACTTATCGGCATCAATGTTGCGATTGCAACAGCAGGAAATGGAACCTCTGGAAGCATCGGTGTTGGATTTGCTATCCCATCCAATACATCCCAGCGGATTGCAAATGAAATCATCGAGACTGGCCAGGCCACTCATGGACTCTTGGGTGCACTGGTTCGCGACAATACCGAGACTGCTGGCGGATTTTCGACAGGCGCCTTGGTTGAAGATGTCACAGCTGGTGGTGCAGCTGAGGTTGCCGGAATTCAAGCCGGGGACATTGTCACTCAGTTTGCAGGTCAGCGAGTTGACGGGGCAAGTGACCTAACTGCTCTGGTTCGCGCACAGCCTGCAGGGGCAGAGGTTGAGGTGACCGTGATTCGTGATGAAAAACGCATGGTTTTCAAAGTCACTCTCGGCAGTGCTGCCGATCTAAACTAGGCCTATGACAGATACCGACTTAGGAACAGTCCTCGAATCA
>CAZBTW010000181.1:0-1992 GCA_964494925.1 uncultured Aquiluna sp. | reverse complement strand
CCGCCTTATCGAACCCAAGGTAACCGTGCATCATCGCCGAAATCGCTAATGAATCTAGCTTGGTAACTCTGACCCCGTGGGCCTTCTCTAGATTTGTCTGGAGATCGGCAAAAGCGGCAGCCAGTCCTTGCCAGATCGATTCAAGGTCGTAGGTCCATAGGCCATCGACTAGCTTGTTCTCCCACTCAAAAGAGCCGACGCCCACAACGCTGGTGGTTGCTGAATCGACCAGACAGGCCTTGATTCTGGTCGACCCCAGTTCGATTCCTAGTGAAACTCTGCCGGCTTCTATTGACCCAACTGGACTAGACATCGTTGGCCCTTCCCTAGTTTTGTGAGCGCTCTCAGAGGCCATGATATTTCAGATATGGGACGAGCGTGTCGATAGTTAGGTTTTATGGCTTGAACTGATCCTGCCCGACGTCGGAAACCTCTATGGGTTGGGACCTAACACTTGTTTGTAAGCCATCTGGATCAATGCCGTTACTGGTAGTTTCATGCCAAAGGAGGCAGGCAATGTCCCGAGGGCTGAGAGTTCTGTATGTGGAGAACGATGAGGCACTTCTTGGTTTGCTGGGTTCCTCGCTAAAGGTTCACCAGGACATCTCGCTAGTGGAAACTGCAAGCAACTCTGTTGAGGCTTTTGAGCTTTTCTCAAAACAAGCATTTGATGTTGCACTAGTCGATATTTCCTTGGGAAACGAATCCCTCAATGGTGTCGATCTGGCGACTGCCCTCAGGAAACGCAACGAGCACCTGGGAATCGTCTTGCTCTCCCAGCACATCACCGCCGAATACCTCTCGAGCCTGCCAAACACCCTTGGATACGGCTGGTCGGCAATTCAAAAATCCGCAAATCTTTCGGTTGACTACCTAGTACAGGTATTGAGGGCAACAGCGCAGGGTCTAACTGTCACTGACCCAACCTCATTGTCTGTCCAGCGGGAACATGACAATCTCTCCGCCGCGCTGACCCCAAGGCAGCGACAGGTCATCGCCTTGGCAGCAACTGGGCTTGATGCGACCGAAATAGCGAAGCAGCTTTCTTTAGCTGCTGTGACAGTCAGACAAGAGCTCTCAAAGTGCTACAAGGTGCTAATACCAAACCCGAGGCCTGGCACAGATCTAAGGACGGCTGCGGTGCTGCGCTACCTTCGTGAGACCAGAGGCTTGGAGCCTTGAATCTAAGAAACTCAAGGCTTGCGGTTATTTTCAAGCCATGGCCAATCAGACCGCTTCCCGTTTCAATACTCTTGACGCTTTTTCAGCTTCTTCTAAATAGCGCAATCGTGATCTCCTCAGCCCGTTCTCAGGGACGCTTGGCAAGTATTAGGGAACTTTGGGCAGTCATGCCCTCGGTGGTTCTTGGATTTATCTTCTCCATTTTGTCTCTTGGGCTTACGCAGTACCTGATTGGTCGCTTTAGGCGATTTGAAGCCTTGCTGTATTGGTCTGGGGCGGTCTTTTTCGGCGTATTCCTGGCCTTTGCGAGGTATCTGGCCATCAACGATCTGACCCCTGCGTTTTGGAGAGATCCAGTTGGCTGGGGGCGGATTTTTGTTGTTTCGATCCTGATTTTTCAAATTGTCCATGTCAGCCTTGGAACTGCAAACCAGAGGCTTGCCGAGCAAGTTGCTCGCGCCGAGGCTGCAACTTCAGCCCTCGAGATACAGCGACGCAGACTAATCACTGCTGGAGAAGACATCAGAAAGCAGATTTCGGATTTTCTTCACGACCGACTTCAGTCGGATCTGGTCCTGCTCGGTATCCAGATGAAACGCTCTACCGAGAAGCTCTCAGAGGAACAGCGTTCGATCGCCCAGGCTTACATAGATGAAATTGAGCGGATTCGGCAGTTTGACGTTAGAGATGTCTCGCGTCAGCTTGCCCCGGAGTTAGATGGCCCATCACTTCGACCTCCGCTTGAGGAAGTACTTGGTCGCTACGAAAAGGTTTTTCCTTACCAACTAAGTCTTATTGAGTCGGGTTCAA
>CAZBTW010000180.1:0-2001 GCA_964494925.1 uncultured Aquiluna sp. | reverse complement strand
CGGAACCTCACAGCGACTCAAGGAGCTAAACCCTGAGATCAAGACCTTTGCCGTCCAGCCGGCAGCATCCCCGCTGCTAACGGGAGGCGAAGCCGCCGGCCACCCACTTGCTGGAATCGGCCCTAATTTCATTCCATCGGTTCTTGACACCAGCTCTTACGATGAGGTGATCAGCGTTGAGAATGGGACCGCATTTGAATTTGCACGGAGAGCATCGGCTGAAGAGGGAATCCTTGCCGGAATCTCTTCTGGTGCAGCACTCTGGGCCGCAAGAGAAGTAGCAGCAAGGCCAGAATACGCCGGAAAAATAATCGTTGTGATTGTTCCATCGTTTGGTGAGCGCTATGTTTCCTCAACGCTCTACCGGGACCTACAAGAAGAATATCAGACCAAGAGTTGAGTATTCGCGACGATTTCAAGGCTGGACTCGAGAGAGATCCTGCAACTAAGAGTGCCTGGGAGCTGTTCTTCACCTCCCCCGGCCTGCACGCCATCTGGATCTATCGGATCGCTCACGTAATTTGGAACCTGAAACTGCGTACGCTTGCAAGGGTTGTCTCCAACTATGCGAAATTCTTGACCGCTATCGAAATTCACCCGGGTGCCACAATCGGAAAGCGGTTTGTGATTGACCATGGTGTCGGAGTGGTGATTGGTGAGACCGCGGTGATTGGGGATGATGTCTTGATTTACCACGGCGTGACTCTTGGTGGTAAGACTCTAGAAGCGGTCAAGCGCCACCCAACAGTTGGCGATCGGGTCATAATCGGGGCCGGAGCAAAGCTGATTGGAAACATCACAATTGGGAACGACTGTGCAATTGGGGCTAACGCCGTTGTCACAAAGCCAATGCCTCCTGGAACCGTTGCGGTTGGATTGAACGCAAGGCTCTTGAACCTAACCGGAGACGATTACTACGTAATCTAAAGCCTCAGGAATTCTTGCAATACATGCAAGACCACTGGTCGCTAATCCCAACCTGCCTGGTGCCTTGAATGCCGAGCTTTTTCAGGGCCATCCAGCTCACGTCCCGTGAGAGATCAGTTTCGAGGTGCGGCTTCTTTGGGTAGAACAGCCAGAAATTTTGTTTTTGCTCCCAGAGCTTGACAAGCTCATTACCTTGTTCCTGCAGGTCCTTGTTGCTGACAACAA
Source organism: uncultured Aquiluna sp. (assembly GCA_964494925.1). GTDB lineage: Bacteria > Actinomycetota > Actinomycetes > Actinomycetales > Microbacteriaceae > Aquiluna. Next base: position 849 of record CAZBTW010000180.1, on the reverse strand, counting down.
ACACGAAGGCACTGCTGGATTCCGTTGCTGCCAAGTCCTTAGCCAACTCCTTGAAAGTAGAAGCATGCAATTTCAAGTCGTCAATAACCAGGCCCGCGGGTAAACCTACACACGGGACAGTTTGTCCCGGGCTTAGAAACATTTTTTTGGCGGTGCTCATTTGTTCTTTCCTTCGGCAATTAGTTTCCGCTTTTCATTCACGAGCTTTTGAACAAGATCGATTGGAAGCCTCTGGTCAAAACCGAACTGAAAACCGCCCTTCGAGCTCTTGTATTCAGTGAGTTCAGGTTCCAGCCTCGAAATAACTATCGAACTATGTGGAAAGTATCCGAGGTGGTTCTTGAAGGCGGCGTAGCCAGCCAGCACTTTGCCGTCCTCCAGCACAGCCGGCATTGAATAGGAGATCGCCTCGGTTGCCCCTGGAATCAGTTTTAGGAGCTTTTCACGCAGGTCTTCGAGCCCAGTTCGTTGAATTGGCACAAGGCCTTCTAGGTAGCGGTCAACATCTTGTGAGGACATGATGAAAGATTACCCAGCGGTTTCAGGAATGTCCCGTTTACGCTCAGTGCCTCCAGATAGGTACAACCCAATTGCGATTAGTGGCAAGCCGACCGCCAGACCGATGGTAATCGGCTCTGCCAGGAACAAAATACCTAGCGATAACGCAACCGCGGTGTTTACATAGGTGATCAGGGTCGCCTTCACCGGGCCCACCTCTTTGATCAGCTGGAAGAAGATAACGAAGGCCAGCGCCGAGCAGACAACCCCAAGAACCACAAGTGCGAGAAGCGAGTTCACCGAAGCGTTGGATAGCTCAGCTCCGAGGCCACCAACTGAAAATGGAGCATA
>CAZBTW010000179.1:0-2014 GCA_964494925.1 uncultured Aquiluna sp. | reverse complement strand
GATTGCCGCGTTTGGAGCCGAGGATTTTGAATTGGCCTACTCCTATGCTTCACCTTATTTCCGTGCATCTGTGAGCCTCGAGCAGTTCATCCAGATCATCGACGGAAGCTATGGACCCCTCATCGGGTCTTCAAATCTGGTGTTCAGCGACTGCCTGGTCAACGAGGACGGGTCAGTTGCGCTAATCAATGGCAAATTCATCCAAGCCAACAATGAGGTCTACGGCCTTAGATATTTGATGATCAACCCAGGCGATGGTTGGAAAGTGCAGGGCGCCTCAAACCTAAGCGTGGTCGGAGAAGGCGCTTAACTACTCCTTGCGAAGCTCAAAGTGCTCAACAAAAACTTGCTCTCCCTTGAACTGTTCCTCCCAGCCTTTTTCAATTACTCGAGAGAACCCAAGGGATTTCAAAAGTCCTATTGAGGCTGAGTTTCTAGCATCGGTGTTGGCCACTACCAACTGAGCAACACCGTAGTCGAAGAGATCCCTAATCAGTTTGGATGCTGCCTCGTTGGCAAAATCCCGCCCCTGCTGAGCACTTGCGATTGTGAATCCGATTTCAAACACCTGAGTCCCAAGGTTATGAAGGGCTAGGTCACCGACAAGGTTGCCGGTCTCCCTGTGGTGAATCGCAAGTTGGAGCCATTGGTCAACTGCAGGAAGGTTAACTCCTTCTTGAGAGGAGACCAGCTCCTGAGCGTCGCTGATTGAGTAGGTGACATCCCAGCTTTGATAGCGGGCTATCGCTGGATCCTGACGGTAGGAAACGAAAGCCTGAAGATCGGCATGGGTCAGAGGCGAGATGCTCAGGCGAGGAGTTTCGAGGGGGTAATCCACAGCTGAATCTTATTCATGTGGCATGCAGGAAACACATTTCCAAAAGTAGGCCCCGTGGGACTCGAACCCACGACCCACGGATTAAAAGTCCGTTGCTCTAACCAACTGAGCTAGAGGCCCATAACAGCGTATGAGTCTAACAGCGCTCTAGCTCAGGATGTCCTTGGTGGTGAATCTGCCATAGGCAAGTGCCCCAAAAAATGCCACATAGCCCAGCTGCAAAAGTAGGTTGTTGCCAAGGCTAGATAGCTCCATGGGCTGACGCAGGATGTCGGCAAAGTCCAACCAGTAGTGGGTGAACAACCACTCGTGCAACCAAGCTAGCTGTGGGAGGTTGTCCAGGATCTGGCTCACGCCGCTGGCAATTAGAACGCCTGTCATTGCCCCAACCGGAATGGTGGTGAGCGTTGAGATAAAGAGGCCCAAGGCCAGCATGCCCATCATGGAGACGGTTGTGTAGAGGGCAACCAGTGCCATTCGACCCAGTGCCTCCGGAATTTGTATCACGTCACCGCTAAGCAGCGTTACAGGGCCAACTGGGAACAGGATTGCGCCGATTATGGCACCCGCTGTCATGAGCGTGAAGGTTCCGGCGAGAGTGAAGACGAGGGTGCCGAGGTATTTGACGATCAAAAGTCGAGCCCTGTTCACCGGTGCAATTAGCAGGTAACGGAGAGTGCCCAGTCCCGCTTCGCCAGCAATGGTGTCACCTGCCACCACGGAAATAGTTAGAGGCAAGAACAGTGGCATTGCGAGAAGCATGGCGGTGAAGCCTGTGAACAGACCGTTCTGAGTCACTCGGTCCAAAAACGGAGGTCCTTCGCCAGGGGCAAGCCGGTCTGATGATAGATAAACGGCAATCGCTAGAAGAATCGGAATCATTGCGATGGCAAACAACATCGCCCAGGTTCGACGACGAGTAAACATCACCCTTAGTTCTGATTTCATCAGTGAGAGGCTTAGCGACTTAGCGAACAACTTCAAACCCCTCCCCAGTCAGATCAACGAAATATTCCTCAAGGCTGGGGTGCTCCAGGCGAATCTCCGAGACCTTGATCTTCTTTTTCACAAGCGCCTCATTGATCTTAGAAACATCTAGATCTTCAACAACCGGGGCAATCAAGTTTTCAGAATGTCGACGGCTTCATCAATCTTGTCGACCTTCAGAATCAATCG
>CAZBTW010000178.1:0-2019 GCA_964494925.1 uncultured Aquiluna sp. | reverse complement strand
GGACATTTCCGTCGACCAGGCCAAGGACCACATCTTTGGTTACACAATCGGTAACGACGTGACCGCCAGGGATTTGCAGTTCTCTGATTTGCAGTGGGCTAGGTCAAAGGGTTTTGACACCTTCTGCCCATTGGGGCCATGGATTGAAACGGATTTGGATCCCGAAAATCTTGTTCTCGAGTCCCGAGTAAACGGTCAGTCTCGCCAAAAATCTGTGAGCAAGGACATGATCACAAACGTCTACGACATCGTCGCCTATGTGAGCCAAAACGTTTCGCTATTCCCGGGCGACGTAATCATGACCGGTTCGCCAGCTGGAATTTCAAGAATTGAATCTGGTGATCAGGTTGAGTGTGAAATCAGCGGCATTGGCGTCCTGCACAATCCAGTTGCCTAAACCCTAGAGAAAATATGACACTAATCACCGCACCAACTACCGCCGCCCAGGGCTCCGATGTTCGAGTTAGGTTTTGCCCTAGCCCGACTGGCACCCCACACGTCGGTCTGATTCGAACCGCTCTGTTCAATTGGGCCTACGCCAGAAAAACTGGCGGGAAATTCATTTTCCGTATCGAAGACACCGACCAAAATCGTGACTCTGAAGAGAGCTACGGCCAGCTGGTTGAAGCACTTAACTGGCTTGGAATTGATTGGGATGAGGGTATTGATGTTGGTGGGCCCAACGAGCCCTACCGTCAGTCACAGCGCAGCGATATTTACCTTGATGTAGTTCAAAAGCTAAAAGCCTCCGGCCACCTCTACGAAAGCTTCTTGACTGGTGAAGAGATCGAAGCTCGGAATATTGCCAATAATCGGGCGGTTCAGCTCGGTTATGACAATTCTGAGCGGGATTTGTCCGAAGAAGATCGAAAAAAGTATTTGGCAGAGGGAAGACAACCAGCGCTGCGACTAAGGGTTCCAGATCAGGACATTACCTTCACAGACCTAGTCCGCGGTGAAATAACCTTTCCTGCCGGATCGTTTCCAGATTTTGTTGTTGTTCGGCCAGGAGGAGCTCCTCTTTACACCTTGGTGAACCCAGTTGATGATGCACTTATGGGCGTCACGCATGTTTTGCGCGGTGAAGACCTATTGTCATCAACACCGAGGCAGATAGCTCTCTACAACGCTCTTTATGAGGCCGGGGTTGCCAAGTTCATTCCTCAATTTGGCCACCTGCCTTTTGTAATGGGGGAGGGAAACAAGAAGCTTTCCAAGCGAAACCCGGAAAGCAATCTGTTTTTACACAGAGACCGAGGATTCATTCCAGAGGGACTTCTGAACTACCTAGCGCTGCTTGGTTGGTCAATCTCAGCAGATCGAGACATTTTCACCCTGCAAGAACTTTGTGAAAACTTTGAGGTCACTGATGTGAATCCAAACCCGGCCAGGTTCGACCAGAAAAAGGCAGAGGCAATTAACTCCGCTCACATTCGACTGCTTAGTGATCAGGAGTTCACCAAGCGAGTTCTGCCATATCTCCAGTCGGCTGGAGTCTTGGGCTCGGCCCCGACCGCTCAGGAGCTGGAGGTGCTGGCAAAACTTGCACCCCTGACCAAGGAACGAGTCACTGTTTTGAGCGATGTGGTCGGAATGGTGTCCTTCATGTTCACCGCTGATCAGGATCTGGCAATCGAAGAAGATGCTCTCAAGCAGCTGCCTGAGAATGCAGCGGCAATAGTGAACGCGGCTATAGATGCAATAAAGGGTCTTTCCGAGTTCAACACCGAATCAATCCAGCTGGCGCTGAGCGATGCGCTGGTGGAAGGCCTCGGAGAAAAGCCGCGAAATGCCTTTGGTCCAGTTCGAACGGCGATTAGCGGCAGGCGAGTCAGCCCACCGTTATTTGAATGCATGGAAATCCTAGGAAAAGAAAGCTGTCTGGCTCGACTAGAGTCATTCGCTCAATCCCGCTAGGATAGGACCTCGGGTCTAGGCCCAACCCTTGGGGTATGGTGTAATTGGCAACACGGATGATTCTGGTTCATTTGTTCTTGGTTCGAGTCCAGGTACCCCAGC
>CAZBTW010000177.1:0-2025 GCA_964494925.1 uncultured Aquiluna sp. | reverse complement strand
CCGATGGCAGGACCAAGACAAACATCCTGGCCGATGGCTTTGAAGCCCTTCTTGGGGCGGCCTTTCTATCGGGAGGCATTCAAACTGCCTCGGCAATTGTCGAAAAGTTCATCTTTCCGCTTCTTGATGATCCACTGGCGCTTCGCGAGGCCAGTGATCCAAAAACTACGCTTGGTGAGAAGCTGCAGCGCAAAAATAAACCAATGCCGGAATACCGAATTACTGCCACCGGTCCAGAGCACCAGCGAATTTATCGAGCCAAGTGCTATTCCGAGGAGCGCCTCTTGGGTGAAGGCGAGGGTAAAACAAAGCGGAGTGCTGAAACAGCAGCTGCAATCTCAGCACTTCGGGCCATGCAGGGAAAATAATGCCTGAATTACCCGAGGTCGAGACTGTTCGTGCTGGCCTAGCCTCAAGGCTGATAGGTGCGGAAATCACGAACATCACAATTAACGATGCTCGTTCCCTGAAACGTCACTTGCTGGGCCCGAGACATTTCGTGGACGAATTGGTTGGACAGCAGATTCTGGCCGTGGTGAGGCGAGGAAAGTTTTTGTGGCTACCGCTTTCGGATTCCAGAGCACTGGTTGGTCACCTTGGCATGAGCGGTCAAATGCTGCTTCGTTCAAGTGATCACCCAGAGGATAGGCAAACCAGAATTGTTCTGGAAACTAATACTTCAGAGAATCAAAGGCTTGAAATCCGGTTCGTGGACCAAAGAATTTTTGGATCGCTGGCAATCGAGGATTTGGTTTCAACTGATGATGGTGGTCCCGGTGGCTTCAGCCCCGAGGCGGCAGTGGAAAACACCATTCCAACGGTTGTTTCACACATCGCCAGAGACTTGCTGGATCCAATGTTCGATGCAAAAAAGATTGTTTCGAAGATTCAGCTTCGATCGGCAGGCATCAAGAAGGTCTTGCTTGACCAAGGGTTGATGAGCGGCATTGGCAACATTTATGCCGATGAGTCACTTTGGCAGGCAAAGCTGCATTTTGATCAACCGGCGAGGACAATCAGCAAACCCAAATTGAGTCAGCTGATTGAAATCTCGAAGGACGTCTTAGCAAAGGCCGTGGCTGAGGGCGGAACATCTTTTGATGAACAATACAAAAACGTCAACGGTGAGGCTGGCTACTTCGAGCAATCATTGAATGCCTATGGACAGCAGGGAAAGCCTTGCTCCAGGTGTGGCAGCCAGATCGTTCGAGAAGCTTGGGCCAACCGGGGCAGCCACTTTTGTCCAAACTGCCAAAGAGTCAAGCTTTAGCTAGAAGCGTCTCGCCACTGAGATTTAGAGAGCCTGGGCCAAATGGCCACAACAATCGCCAAGGCAATAGAGCCGTAGGACCAGATGAAGCCGAGATTATTGGCTGGTATTAGTTTGTCTCCGGATGTATCTTGACTGGCAACCCAAATCACGGCTGCCAGTGAAAGTACAAACAGTAAGCCTGGAAGCTTTGACATCGCAGTTCCGCGCACCCAGATGGACACAAGCAAAATTGCGACAAAACCAAGTGCAATTCCTATTGGTATACCAGCGACACTCGATTGGTGCAGGATGGTCCCAAACACGGCAACGAGACTGCCTGCGAGCACAGCAATCAATGTTAATGCTGCCGCGGGTATTTTTCGCATCTTCAAAGTTTAGGGATGTAGGCCCAGGCGTCTAGTTGCTTGAGCTCAACACGAGCTTCAGTCTCATTCGACAAAGGCTAAACTTCTAGGCTTAGCTAGGCTTAGATATTTCTTGAAAGGGGTTTGAAGGCTTGCATCTAAAAAGCATCACCCTAAAGGGCTTTAAGTCATTTGCTCAGGCAACCACGATTGTCTTGGAGCCAGGCATTACCTGCGTAGTGGGACCAAATGGTTCTGGAAAATCAAATGTTGTTGACGCTCTAGCCTGGGTGATGGGAGAGCAGGGAGCAAAGACCCTCCGTGGCGGCAAGATGGAAGATGTAATCTTTGCCGGAACCTCCACTAAGGCACCACTGGGCCGCGCTGAAGTTTCGCTCACGATTGATA
>CAZBTW010000176.1:0-2047 GCA_964494925.1 uncultured Aquiluna sp. | reverse complement strand
GCTGGAGCTGGGGTTTCCTTAGCTGCTGGAGCCTCTGGCTCAGCCTTCTTCTCAACCTTTGGCAGAAGAACTGACTTCTTCTTGCTGTCTGGAGAGAATGGAACCTTTTCAGGCTGTGGCTTGATGGTGTTCTTCTTCTCGCCCTTTTCGTTGGCGATGTCGCCAGAAAGGGTTAGAAGGACCTTGGCTTGTTCGGTTGGCTGAGCGCCAACTGACAGCCAGTACTGTGCTCTTTCAGAGCGAATCTCAATAATCGATGGGTCGTTGGTTGGAACATAACGACCAATCTCCTCGATGACTCGACCATTACGGTGAGTACGAGAGTCGGCTACCACAATGCGGTAGTGAGGGGTGCGCTTTTTTCCAATGCGCTGAAGGCGGATCTTTACGGCCACAATTCTCCTGTGAGTTGCTCGGGCGAGTTTCCACCGTGAGCGTGGGGTTACACTCGGAGGTTTCTCAAGGTTTTTCGATTACGCCCAGATAGAGGGTCGAGACGCTCGAAGTAGTAAAGTCTGCCAGAAAACTGTCAGATTTGCTAGTTCGAAATGCCAAATGCGCTGCCCGATTTCGGTTCTGCCTTGTCAACAAAGCTGAGCCCCTGATTTTCTGCGGCTCGCTTGGCTGGGTTTCCAGACTTTGAGCCCTTCTTTTTCTTGTCTTTCTTCTTGCCGCCGATGTAACCGCCACCAACTGCTCCACCCATTTGAACCGGATTGGTACCGGGAATATTGGGCATTCCGCCCTTAGACATCGTTTTCATTACCTTGGCTGCTTGCTCAAACCTGTTCACAAGCTGATTCACCTCAGTGACGCTAGTTCCGGAGCCCTTAGCTATTCGGAGCCTTCTCGAACCATTCAAAACCCTTGGGGTGTTGCGTTCAATTGGAGTCATCGATCGGATGATTGCCTCGGTGCGAGAGATTTCCGACTCATCGAAATCCTCAAGCTGCTGTTTCATTTTCCCGGCACCTGGCAACATGCCCAATAGGTTTTTCATGTTGCCCATTTTGCGCAGCTGCTGCATCTGCTCCAAGAAGTCTTGGAGCGTGAATTCCTCGTTAGCAATCTTGTCGGCAAGCTTCTTAGATTCAACTTCATCAAAACTCTTTTGAGCCTGTTCAATCAAGCTGATGACATCGCCCATGTCCAGGATTCGACTGGCCATGCGATCTGGGTAGAACGGCTCAAAGGCATCCAAGCCTTCGCCGGTCGAACTGAAAAGAATCGGGGCTCCGGTTACATTCGCAACTGACAACGCAGCACCACCGCGGGAATCACCATCTAGCTTGGTGAGCACTACTCCGGTCACTCCAACGCCATCTTTGAAGGCTTTGGCGACATTCACAGCATCTTGACCAAGCATCGAATCGACGACGAACAAAACTTCATCTGGGCTAACTGCGTCGCGGATACCGATTGCCTGTTGCATCATTTCTTCATCGACACCCAAACGACCAGCGGTGTCAACAATCACAACCGAGAACTGAGATTTCTTGGCGTGTGCAATTGCTTTCTTGGCAACCTGAACTGGATCTCCAACACCATTTCCTGGCTCTGGAGCAAAGACCGGAACATCGACTTTCTCACCCAGAACCTGCAGCTGAGTTACTGCGTTGGGGCGCTGAAGGTCGGCTGCCACCAAAATCGGTGTTTGATTCTGGTCCTTGAGCCACTTAGCTAGCTTTCCGGCCAGCGTTGTCTTACCCGATCCCTGCAATCCAGCCAGCATGATTACGGTTGGTGGGTTCTTGGCAAACCTGAGCTTTTGATTCTCAGATCCGAGGATCTTAGTTAGCTCCTCATTGACAATCTGCACAACCTGTTGGGCTGGGTTCAGTGCTTTTGAGACCTCATCGCCAAGCGCTCGTTCGCGAATAGCAGCAACAAAATCCTTGACTACCTCCAGGGCGACATCGGCCTCGAGCAGAGCTTTTCGAATGTCCCTCAGCGTCGCATCGATGTCACTTTCAGGGAGCCTGCCCTTACCGCGCAGATTCTTGAATGTGTCAGATAACCGATCTGATAAATTGCCGAACAATCGAAC
>CAZBTW010000175.1:0-2060 GCA_964494925.1 uncultured Aquiluna sp. | reverse complement strand
CTCCATATTTGGATCGATCCGGTGCTAGCCAAAAAGCATTTGGTGGCAGCTTCCATGATCCAATGATTATTGGAGTTAGGGACTGAGACGACATTCTGAATGTCTTAGAAGGGCTTGGCGCCAATCTGAGAGGTGATCTCGTGAGCAATTTCAATTCCATGAATTACCTCTTGGTGAGTGTGGACCTCTGATTCAACTCTGCCTTCTGAAAGGTATTTCGCAAACCAGGTTGCCTGGTAGCTGAGGCCCTCGTGACCAGCAATTCCGGTTTCATCAACCCAGGTGGTTTCTTCTGGGTAGAAGTCTTTGGTCTTTAGCGTGATGCTGGAGGGTACAAAGAACGGCTCACCAAAGCTGATAATGCCGTTCTCAAATGAGCAGCTGGCGGCAATTGGTAGTGACGCAATGCCGGACATGACCAATGATGCCCTTGCTCCAGACTCATAATTCAGGATCGTGTAGCTTTCCTCATCCATGCCATCTGGCCTGACTAGGCCTGATGCCTTAATCGATGTTGGATTACCCAGGATTTGCTGAGACATGGCAATTGGGTAGATGCCCATGTCAAAGACGATTCCACCGCCCCCTGGTTTCCAGAGCCTCTCAATGGCTCGATTATCCGCACAAAAACTGGCGGTGAAAAGCTCCGGCGTTCCAAGTTCACCGGAATCCAGTAGCTGCCTGAGAATGGTTGACTGCGGCAAATACCTTGTCCACATTGCCTCCATGGCCAGTAGTCCTTTGGCGGCAGCTTTTTCAAAGATCTGTTTTGCTTGGTCTGGGAAATAGGTGATTGGTTTTTCAACCAAAATGCTCTTTCCGGCGTCAAGGGCCAACATTGCGTGTTCAAAGTGATCACCCTGGTGGCTGGAAATATAGATCGCATCCAGCTCATCGTCTTCAACCAGATCCTGATAGCTGGCGTGGACCTTGGGGATGTTGAACTTACTTGCAAACTCATCTGCTCTACCGGGTGTTCTGGAAGCAACAGCTGCAAAGCGCTGTGAAGTGTGCTTCTGGGTCGCTCCGACAAAAGTCTCGGCGATGCCTCCGGGCCCAATAATGCCCCAGTTCAAAGCTGGAACGGAATCCGGGTTGATGATGATTGGCTCAGGTAGTTTCATGTCTTTTAGTTTAGGAGCAGGAATCTAACCCTGTTGAATTTAGTCAGTGCCTGGAAAGCCAGAGCACGACACTATCCAGCACTCTTCTGGGCACTAAATAGAAGGCGATCTTGAAAGCACGTACATCCCAGCTACCCGGGTAGTGCGGCCGCGGGTGTTTGGACGTTGCTGCCTTCAGCATTTTGTTGATGACCTTTTTTGGACCGGGAGAAATTCGGTAGAGGCCACCCAACCACTTATCCAGCCCGCGCATCACCTGGTCGTAGTCAGAGATTTGCCTAGATTGCTCAAGTTTCCCAAAGGCCACCGCACCAAAACCGGTTTTTGAAGTGCCGGGTTCAACGGTGGAAACCTTGATTCCAAGGCCCTTTACTTCTTGGCGCAGGGCGTTAGTCATTGCCCTCACCGAATGCTTGGTTGCTGAATACCAACCCAAGCCAACCAGTGAAACGTGTGCCACAACTGAGGTGGTGGCGATAATCCGGCCAGATCCCTGGCTCCGCATCTGCGGCAGCACTGCCTTGATGCATCGCTCAACGCCAAACACGTTCACGTCGAAGATTTTTCTAACATCCTCGGAGCTGGTTTCTTCAACTGAGGTGAAACTGCCATAGCCGGCATTCGCAACTAAGAGGTCGATCCGTCCCTGTTCCTTGATGACCTTGGCAACACCGGCTGTAACTTGGGTGTCACTTGTGACATCTAGCTTCAGTGGCTTGGCTCCGGCGCTCGCAATGTCATGTAGCCCATCCCTGGAGATATCCGCTCCGTAAACAACCCAGCCTCTGGCGAGAAGTTCTTTGGCTAGTCCTAGACCAAACCCTGATCCGGCTCCTGTGATGATGGCTACGTTGCTCATTAGTCAATTCTGCCCTAGGCAGGACCAATAATTGGTGCACCTAGGTCGGTGGAGAGTCGTAGCGCTGCCGCTGACAC
>CAZBTW010000174.1:0-2080 GCA_964494925.1 uncultured Aquiluna sp. | reverse complement strand
TTGCCACAGGCATTGGGGAAGTTCTCCAGCCTCGACGAATTTGAGAATCTAGGACAGCGCCAACGGCACCGGCTTGACCTTCAATCTGCATGTAGGCATTTTTTTCTGCCTTGTTGCTCATCACAATCATGGCAACCAGGACTCCGGTGATCAGGCCAGACAGAGACCAGAGAACGATAGTGAATACACTGCCACCTCCGGTTACTACGCCTACACCGAAACCGGCTGCGATTCCAAGCAGCAACACCAGGACAGCTAGCCATGCTGCAGAGGGGTCAGATTTCGCAGTTACTTTATAAACGCGCCATAACTGTCGGAAGCGCCCGGGAGGTTTCTTGTCTTTAGCCACGGCACTAGTTTAGTCAGGCAACAGCACTGGCTTGTGCGAACTCGACCTTGTCGGCCAAATGCTGCAATTCTTCAGGGATCTCTCGACCCTTTGACATCATCGACTTTGCCCACAGTCGTCCTGCTCGATAGCTTGAACGAACTAGGGGACCGGCCAGCACTCCCAAGTAGCCAATCTCTTCGGCTGCCTTGGAGAGCTCAACGAATTCCTCGGGTTTTACCCATCTTTCAACTGGGTGGTGGCGTGGTGAAGGACGAAGGTACTGAGTAATTGTGATGATGTCTGTTCCCGCGTCATGAAGATCCTGCAACGCCTGCAGTACCTCTGAGATTTCCTCGCCCATGCCCAGGATTAAGTTTGACTTGGTGACCATGCCAGCTGCCCGTCCTTGGCTCAGAACGTCGAGTGAGCGCTCATATGTGAACGCTGGACGAATCCTTTTGAAGATTCTTGGCACGGTTTCTACGTTGTGGGCAAATACCTGTGGCTTAGCGTCAAAGACTTTTTGAAGCAACTCTGGTCGCCCAGAGAAATCTGGGATCAAAATCTCGACTCCAGTGCCGGGGGACTGCTTATGGATCTGACGGATGGTCTCGGCATAGAGCCAAGCACCCTCGTCTGGCAAATCGTCTCGGGCAACTCCGGTGACAGTCGCATAGCGAAGTTCCATTTCCTTAACGGATTTGCCCACACGGCGAGGTTCATCGGCATCAAAGGCTGCCGGTTTACCGGTGTCGATTTGGCAGAAGTCACAGCGTCTAGTGCACTGCGAGCCACCAATCAAGAACGTTGCTTCACGATCTTCCCAGCACTCAAAAATGTTTGGGCAGCCAGCCTCTTGGCAAACTGTGTGAAGTTCTTTCTCCTTCACCAGTCCCTGCAGTTTTTGGTATTCAGGGCCCATTTTCGCCGTGGTACGGATCCACTCGGGTTTTCTTTCGATGGGGACGTTGCTGTTTCGAACCTCTAGTCGAAGTAGCTTGCGCTCAGGCTTGTCTGTCATTTGGTATTTCTCCCATCAGCTGCTCTACAAGCGTAGCTGCTTGCAGTGGCGTTATCTCAGATCCGGTCAGATGTGACAATGTTGTGGTTTTGGCATCGTCAATTCCACAGGCCACTATGTGCTCGTATGGCTCAAGCGAGTTATTGCAGTTCAGCGCGAAGCCGTGCATGGTTACTTTTTCACTAATTCGGATTCCAATCGCAGCAACTTTTTCAAAGCCGCTTTCGGTCTCCACCCAAACCCCGGTTCTCTTCTCAACCCGGGTGCCGGTAACTCCAAAGTGCGCAATAACTTGGATGATTACCTCTTCCAGCCATCGAACATATGCAACGACATCGATGGGTTGAGGTAAGTGCATGATTGGATAGCCAACTAGCTGTCCGGGGCCATGCCAGGTAATTTTGCCGCCACGATTTGTCTCATAGAAGCTCGAACCATCGTTCGGCAGTTCGTGCTCTTCTGTGCGTTTCCCAGCTGTGTAGACGCTCTGGTGTTCCAGGAGCAATACAGTGTTTGGCCGTTCGTCTTTGACGACCTGACCGTGGACAAGCTGCTGCAAATCCATGCCCGCTTGGTAATCCAAAAAGTCAGGCGCGAAGCTCACCCTTTGAAACTCAGGCATTGCTTCTTCGTGACATCAAGTAGGCTTCTAGATTCCCAACACGGATTCGAATTGACCGTCCTCAAGCCTGCCCTTTACAGCCATTAGGTAGCGGGAGGCATCTGCA
>CAZBTW010000173.1:0-2101 GCA_964494925.1 uncultured Aquiluna sp. | reverse complement strand
CCTAGCTAATAACAACCTTCACGGGTGCGAAGGTCGGGGCCTTGATCTGTGATGCCTGCATACAAGGCTCCGGGCCTCTCACCAGGGCCGGGTCAATTGACTTCGTTCAATTTCCCGGTTGCAACATCAAACACAAAACCACGCACACTCGACGTGTCTGGAATGAACTTGGAGCCCTTGATCCTTGCAATGCTTTGGCGAACATCCACCTCAACGTCACTGAATGATTCGGCTGCCCATTCCGGCTTCAGTCCAGTTTCGGCTTGAATCGAGGACTTGAATTCGTCGTCCGAAAAAGTCAGCATCCCGCAGTCAGTGTGGTGAATCAGCACAATTTCCTTGGTTCCAAGTAGTCGCTGGCTGATGGTTAGTGACCGGATTTCATCTGCAGTTACTACGCCGCCAGCATTTCTGATCACGTGCGCTTCACCGGGGTTTAGACCAAGAGCTTGATAGACATCAATTCGGGCATCCATGCAAGCAAGAATCGCAATGTGCTTGCTCGGTGGAAGTGGAAGTGGTCCAGTGAATGTTTCGGCATACAACTGGTTGTTCTTGAGTAATTGGTCTGTGACGCTCATCGGTCTCCCTGTGGTTGTTCGGAATACCAAAGCTAAACAGCTTCAAGAGATTTCAATTCCAAATTAAGTTTTATTACTCGTAAAGGCAATCGAGCTACCGTAATTGAAGCCACCTTTGTGCTGACATGCACTCAGTGGCCAACCTCTAGTCAAAGACGATCAGAGCAGAATATTGCTGGTCGGGCCGGCGGGATTTGAACCCACGACCCCTTGTCCCCCCAGTTGAGTGCAGGCTGTTCGTAGCTGTTCGTGACGGCTATCCTCCCAGATGGCAATGTAGACCACTCGAACGAGGGCTACGCAGAGCTGATTGCCCTGTCCTGATTAAACGTTGGTAGTCTGCGGGGACCAAAGGAGGACAATTTGGCAAACAGAAACTTTCGAGATCGCCTAACCGAAGATGCGCCGCTGATAATGGCGGGTGGCTACCTGTTCGAAGTTGAGCGTCGAGGATATCTAACTGCCGGCGAGTTCGTACCCAAGGTTGCACTGGAACATCCAGAAGTTCTCGAGCAAGTCACAAGGGACTTTCTTCGTTCAGGCAGTGATATTGCTCTCGCTTTCACCTACAACGGCCATCGCGAGAAAATGCGAATCATTGGTCAGGAGCACTTGCTTGAACCGCTCAACAGAGAGGCAATGCGAATTGCCGTAAAGGTTGCAAAGGAGCAGTCGCAGGCTCAAGGGCGCGACATTTATGTGGCAGGAAACATTTCGAACTCCAACATTTACCAGGAGACTGACCCCGATTCCCAAAATCAAGTCCGCGCCATGTATCGAGAAATGATCAGCTGGGCAAAGCAAGAGGGTGCCGATCTTATTGTTGCCGAGACTATGTATTACCTTGGCGAGGCAAAAATTGCCCTTGAGGAAATTCAAGCAGCAGGGCTTCCGGCTGTGGTCAATGTTGCGGTGTTTGACACCGGCACACTTCGTGATGGTTACACTCCTGGCGAAGCATGCAAGATACTGGCAGAGGCTGGAGCAGACGTTGTTGGAACCAATTGCTTCCAAGGGCCAAACACGATTAGGCCGATTGTTCAAGAAATTAGATCGAAAATAGGCGATCACAATATGTGTGCAATGCCCGCAACCTACAGGACCACTGCCGAACACACATCACTTTTCAACCTGCCAGATCCTGGCAATACAGCAGTCTTGCCAACGGGCAGAACTTTCCCGGACGCACTTGAGGCTCAGAATTCAAACCGCTACGAGACAGCAGAGTTTGGGCAATTTGCTAGTGACCTAAACGCCAAGATCATTGGTCTGTGCTGTGGAGCCAGCGTTATCCACCATCGAGCCCTAGCCGAGGCCCTTGGTCGCACAACCGAGTTGTCCACCTACTCACCTGACATGAGCAAGCACTTCATGTTTGGCCAAGACGAATCATTGCCGCAGCACATGACTGATTTTGGATCCAACGCCTAACTCTCGAAGAACATAACCTTCGAGATATTTCGCAAGTCGGGCTGGCGGGATTTGAACCCACGACCCCTTGTCCCCCAGACAAGTGCGCT
>CAZBTW010000172.1:0-2106 GCA_964494925.1 uncultured Aquiluna sp. | reverse complement strand
AGGCGTAGCCGAGTTCTAGGTCCCGAAAGCCGCTTTCGTAAATGTGTTGAATCGACACCCTGGTGGCACCATTTGGGCCTCCCCTGGTCATGATGTAGACCTGTCCAAAGATTTGGAAGGAGGCAATCACCTGGAGAACAGTGACCAAAAGGGTGGTCCTGCGCAGTCCAGGGACGGTGATGAACCTAAATCTTGACCAAAATCCCGCTCCATCTATCTCAGCCGCTTCATACAGCGATCGATCGATGTCCTGAAGTCCTGCCAAAAACAGGACTACGTTAAACCCAACAGTCCACCAAAGTGTCACGAATACAACTGCTGGCATGGCCCAAACCGGAGAGGTCAGCCAACTAATCGGCTCCCAGCCGAGGTTCTCAAACATTGCGCCAACCAGCCCAAGTTGCGGATTGAGCATGAATGCCCAAATAAGCGTCAAAACTGATACCGAAAGCACGAAGGGAGCGAAGAAAAGAGTCCTTAGGACGCCCGACCAAATGCCGGGGCGATTCACGGCGAGCGCAAGGAGCAAACCAACTCCGACAATCACCGGCGTCGAAAGCAAGACAAATAGAACTGTATTTCCAAAAGACAACCAGAACTGCGAGTCATTCCAGCGACCGTCAGCTGATGGATGAAAACCCATCGCGACTAAGAAAACACCTAGTATCAAGACGCTAAAAAATATGGTTTCGAGTTTTCCGAACCTGCCCCTGCGGAACAACACCAACACCGGAACCAACAGCAGCAGGCCAGCGATTCGCCACTCAAGCATGTTTGAAATTGTCCAGATCATGTCCTGGCCCCAGAACATCCGAAAATAGTTTTCTAGGCCAATCCAGGTTCGATCGGAAATCACAAGTAGATCTAGGTCGTAGAAGCCCATGATGACTGCCTGAAGAATCGGGTAAATCAGAAAAGCCAGATATATGAGTCCGAATGGAATGAAGAATCCCCAGCCAGCGATGTTGTTTTCACGGGCTTCTCTTGTGCGCAGGGTTTTGACCTTAGACATGTCCACACCCTTCTTTGTCGACGGCCGCTCAGGGGATACCCTCACTTGCCGGGAAAACTATCGTGTTTGAGACCTGCATGGCCACTTGTCCCTAATTTACAACGCTGTAAATTAGAATCGCAACCGATGAACCGCTTTGTAATACATTTGTGACCTAATTTGCGATATAGTTCAGAATAGAGCGTGAAAGAGGGGGCATAGTGGCCAAGCAGGTGAGGTTAGCGGATGTTGCCAAGCACGCTGGTGTGTCTCTAAAGACAGTTTCTAACGTTGTACATGAGTACAAACACGTCGCCCCTGAGATGAGGGCCAAAGTGCAGGCCTCCATAGATCAGCTTGGCTACCGACCAAACCTCACAGCCCGAAGACTAGTGACTGGGCGCACCGGAATGATCGCTCTTGCACTACCGGAGACTGACCACCCTTATTTCTCAACGCTCGCCGACGCGGTTGTGAAGGCAGCGGAGAAGCACGGACTTAGAGTCTTGATTGAGCAGACCGATGGCAAAGTAGACCGCGAGCTTGCTGTTCTGAGCGATAGAGAAGCTGGATTGGTTGATGGGGTTATTTTCCAACCTGCCATGGTTACCAGCCTGGAAATTGCAGAGGTTCAAGCAGATACGCCAGTTGTGCTTTTGGGCGAAGCGGCTATGCCGTTATCAATTGATCACGTGATGATTGACAACGTTGATGCATCCAGAGCTTCGGTCGAACACCTGCTAAAGCTTGGCCGCAAAAAGATCGCCTTCTTGGGGGCGGTTGCAGACGACAACGCAGGTGCGACGATTCGCCGTCTCGCGGGCTACCAATACGCCCTTGACAAGGCCGGCCTGATTTTGGACCCCGACCTCGTGCTACAGGTGGACAGCTTTTCCCCAAGCTCAGCAAAGAAGGCGGTGATTAAGGCACTATCGGAAGGCCTAGAGTTTGATGGCCTACTTTGCAGAGATGACCGATTTGCCGTTGCCGCGCTTCAAGCCTTGAGAGAGGCTGGGCTCTCAGTGCCCGACGACGTCGCCGTAATAGGTTGGGATGACACTGAGCTGGGCCGCTACTCTTTCCCAACCGTTACTACAGTGTCTCCCGATAAGTCC
>CAZBTW010000171.1:0-2126 GCA_964494925.1 uncultured Aquiluna sp. | reverse complement strand
TATTCCTAGAGCAGTAAAGGTCAAGCGGGTATGATTTAGGTTTACATCAACCCCTGCAAGGAAAGCTAACCTTGCGCTAATTCAGGAAAATCACCATGACCCCAGAGCAACTCGCAGCGCTAATTACGCTGGCTATTGAGAAGCTGATGGCGACCGGCATGCTTCCTGAAGTTGAAATTAGCTCCCCAATTGTTGTTGAGAGGCCCAAGAATCGCGACCACGGCGACTGGGCGACAAATGTTGCGATGCAACTCGGCAAGAAGTTTTCAATGGCTCCACGCGAGTTTGCTGAAATCCTTGTCGCACAGTTGCAATCGGAAGAGGGCATCAGCAAAGTCGAAATTGCTGGACCAGGATTTATCAACCTATTTGTGGCTTCTGGTGCCGCAGGTTCACTGGTGAAGACCATTGTCGAATCCGGTAATGAATATGGGCGGAATTCAGATCTTGATGGAGTCAAGCTAAATCTTGAATTTGTCTCGGCAAATCCAACCGGCCCAATTCACCTGGGTGGAACCAGGTGGGCGGCCGTTGGAGATTCCCTGGCGAGAGTGTTTGAGTTTTGCGGTGCGGATGTGACGCGTGAGTATTACTTCAACGATCACGGGGCTCAGATTGATCGATTTGCTAAATCGCTACTAGCCGCTGCCAGAAACCAGCCGGCGCCTGAAGACGGCTATGCCGGCGCCTACATCAATGAGATTGCACAGCAGGTGCTGGATGAGACCGCCGAGGATATCTTGGCGCTTGATGACAATTTAGCTCAAGAGGCTTTCCGGGCAGCCGGTGTGAGCTTGATGTTCCAGCAGATTCGGGAGTCGCTGCATGACTTCGGTGTCGATTTTGACGTGTTTTTCCATGAGAATTCCCTCTACGAATCCGGTGCTGTTGAAAAGGCAATTTCTCGGATGACCGAGCAGGGTCACACCTTTGAACTCGATGGTGCCACGTGGTTGCGCTCGACCGCATTTGGTGATGACCGTGATCGTGTGATTATTAAATCTGATGGCTCAAATGCCTACATTGCCGGTGACATTGCCTACTACCTGGACAAGCGCGAACGTGGTTTTGACCGCTGCGTTTACATGCTGGGGGCGGACCACCACGGCTATGTCCAAAGAATGATGGCGATTTGCGCAGCGTTTGGTGACACTCCGGGTGAGCACATGGAGATTTTGATTGGCCAGCTCGTGAATCTTGTCAGGGCGGGCCAGCCGGTAAAAATGTCCAAACGAGCTGGAACAGTTGTCACGATGGAAGACCTTGTTGATGCTGTTGGAGTTGATGCTGCGAGATATGCACTGACTAGATCATCCATCAATTCAAGTCTTGACGTGGATTTAGAAGTCTTGGTGAAAAAAACCAACGACAACCCAGTTTTTTACGTTCAATATGCCCATGCCAGAACCAGACAGGTCGCTAAGAATGCCTTGGCTCTGGGAGTTGATCGAAGTGAGTTTGCACCTGAGCTTCTTTCCGACCAGAGCGAAGAGAACCTGATTGCGACCCTGGCTCAATTCCCTAAGGTTGTGGAAACTGCCAGTGAATTCAGGGAGCCACACCGAATTGCTCGCTACCTGGAGGAACTAGCCGGTAGCTACCACCGGTTCTACGACAATTGCCGCGTGACCCCGATGGGTGACCAGCCAGTTGAGACCGTGCATCGCACCAGGCTGTGGCTAAATGATGCCTGTACTCAGGTGCTTGCAACTGGGCTCGGTTTACTTGGCGTCGGTGCTCCTGAGAGGATGTAGGGAATGAAAAACCCACTTACCCCGAAATGGCTAGAGTTGCCGACGGATTTGTCCGCTCTTGATGCCAGAATCTGGCCGCGCACTGCAACAAGAAATTCACGCGGTGAAATTTCTGTCGGCGAACTAGCCGCATCCGATTTGGTACGGCAGTTCGGCTCTCCGCTGTATGTCGTTGACCAGGAAGATTTTGAGTCGAGATTGATGATGGCTCAGCGTGCATTCACTGATGCTGCTCAGAAAATCGGCACCACTGCCAAGACTTATTACGCTTCCAAGGCCCTTCTTACAACCGATGTGGTCCGTTGGGTCGATCAAGCGGGATTATCGATCGATGTTTCGACTGGGGGAGAGCTAGCGGTGGCATTGGCTGCG
>CAZBTW010000170.1:0-2136 GCA_964494925.1 uncultured Aquiluna sp. | reverse complement strand
CTGGTCTGGTTCAAACCAATTTCATCTCTGGTTGCCGATGGCGCGACTGCACAAGCATGCCTTGCCTATGCCAGCGACTACACGATTTTGGAATCAATCATGAGAGCTCACGGCATTAGCTGGGCACATCCTGGCCTGAAATCGGCAAGCCTTGACCACGCCATGTGGTTTCATGCACAGCCGGATTTCACAGACTGGATGCTCTACGTGCAGCGCTCACCTGCAGCTCAGTCCAGCAGAGGCTTGGCAACGGGACAGATTTTCAACAGGTCTGGCGGACTAGTTGCTTCAGTTGCCCAAGAGGGAATGGTTCGCATTCCCTCCCAGGACTAATCGCGAGTAAGTCTTCTGTAGGTTGAGCGATGAGGCTTGGCTGCATCTGGCCCAAGTCTTTGAATCTTGTTTTCCTCGTAAGCCTCGAAGTTTCCTTCGAACCAATACCACTGATCTGGATGCTCATCGGTTCCTTCATGGGCAAGAATGTGAGTTGCAACCCGGTCCAGGAACCAGCGATCGTGAGTGATCACGACTGCACAGCCTGGAAACTCAAGCAGTGCATTTTCCAGGGATGCCAGAGTCTCAACATCGAGGTCGTTTGTTGGCTCGTCCAATAGCAGCAGGTTACCGCCCTGCTTTAGGGTCAGTGCTAGGTTCAAACGGTTTCGCTCACCACCTGACAAAACTCCGGCCTTTTTTTGCTGATCTGCACCCTTGAATCCAAAGGCGGCAACATATGCCCTTGATGGCATTTCAACCTGACCGACCTGGAGATAGTCAAGGCCGCCGGAAACAACTTCCCAAAGCGATTTATTAGGGTCAATTCCCTCGCGCGATTGGTCAACATAGCTAATAGACACCGTCTCACCGATTTTCAGCTCGCCGCTGTCAATTTCCTCAAGGCCCGTGATGCATTTGAACAGTGTTGATTTACCAACACCGTTTGGACCGATGATTCCCACTATGCCGTTTCGAGGCAGGCTGAAGCTCAAGTCAGTGAACAGCGGCCTGTCATCAAAGGACTTCGAAATGGACTTTGCCTCCAAAACAATGTCACCGAGTCTTGGGCCAGGCGGAATTTGAATCTCTTCGAAATCTAGTTTTCTAGTCTTCTCGGCTTCAGTAGCCATTTCCTCGTAGCGAGCCAATCGAGCCTTCGATTTGGTCTGCTTGGCTTTCGGGCTGGATCGAACCCATTCGAGCTCATCGGCCAGGCGCTTTGAAAGCTTGGCGTCCTTCTTACCTTGGACCTGCAATCGCTCCTGCTTTTTCTCAAGGTAAGTGGAGTAATTTCCTTCGTAAGGGTATGCCCGCCCACGATCCAATTCCAGAATCCATTGAGCAACGTTGTCCAGGAAGTAACGGTCGTGAGTTACAGCCAAAACTGCACCCGGATATTTGGCCAAGTGCTGCTCTAGCCAGAGCACACTCTCGGCATCCAGGTGGTTAGTTGGCTCATCGAGTAGTAACAAATCTGGCTTTTCCAGCAATAGCTTGCAGAGCGCTACTCGTCTACGCTCACCACCGGAGAGGTTTGTCACGGGTGTGTCACTGGGTGGGCAACGAAGGGCATCCATAGCCTGTTCCAGTTGATTCTCTAGGTCCCAGCCGTCGGCTGCGTCAATTTGCTCCTGAAGTTCACCCATTTCGGCCAACAGTGAGTCATAGTCGGCATCTGGATTGGCTAGTTCTGCGCTGATTTGATTGAAGCGCTCAATCTTGTCCATGATCTCAGTGACGGCCTCTTGAACGTTACCCAATACGGTCTTTTCCTCATTCAGAGGTGGTTCCTGCATCAAGATGCCCACGGTGTAGCCCTCGGCTAACCTGGCTTCACCGTTGGACGGCGAGTCCATCCCAGCCATGATCTTTAGTACTGAAGACTTACCGGCACCGTTTGGTCCAACAACTCCGATTTTTGCGCCAGGGTAAAAAGCCAGAGTGACATCATCAAGAATCACTTTGTCGCCATGGGCCTTGCGGGCCTTGATCATTTGGTAAATAAATTCAGCCAAGGAAATGCCAATCCGATTGGGAAGAGGAAAAGCCCCTCTTCGAGAGTATGCTTGGGATAGTTTATCCCAGTGTCAAAAGCTCAAAGCTTCTTGAAAATTGCAATCTTCGAAGAGGAGATTGGGC
>CAZBTW010000169.1:0-2139 GCA_964494925.1 uncultured Aquiluna sp. | reverse complement strand
GCAACACGGATGATTCTGGTTCATTTGTTCTTGGTTCGAGTCCAGGTACCCCAGCAAGGAGATTCAGGAGGGCAAAATGCTTGAAAATTTTGCAGCCGGTTTCTTGGTTTTCGCCTTTAGTGCAACCGCATTCTTTCACCTCGCAATAGTCTTCGGAGCCCCAGTGGGCGAGTATGCATATGGTGGCCAACGAGTAGGCAAGCTATCAACCCAATTTCGAGTCTCGAGCGTTTTCTCATTCATTCTTCTAATGGCCTTTGCGGGTCATTACTTGGCGCAGCTGGGCGTATTGAGTCCACTTCTGGGTCAGGATCTCAACGAACTAGTGAACTGGCTGCTGGTTGGATTCTCAGCCCTTGCGGCGCTGATGAACAATATCACCCGAAGCTCCAAGGAGCGCAGGCTATGGGGCGGGCCAACCATTGCAATGCTCATTGCAGCATTTATCGTTGCCCTCTAGATCGCTAGGCTCTGACCTGGTTCGAGGTAGACAAACTTTCCACCCATGGATTCGGTAACCTCTTTGATTCGTGAGTTCTGCAATTGGTGACCGTGTTCACTCAACAGCGCATTATGGGTTGGGAAAGTTGTTTTCGGCTTCACCGCCGCCAGAAAATCCATAACGTCGGCAATCTTTAGCCATGGTGCCGATGAAGGGCAGGCCAGCACCTCAACCTTTTCCTCAGGAATCGTATAGCTATCACCGGGGTAATAAAGGCTGCGATTCACCATCAGGCCCAGGTTCTCGACCAGCGGGATGGAACGATGAATCTCCTGATGCAGATAGCCATAGAAATCAATCTCAAAATCGCCAATCACATAGTGGTCGCCGTGAAAGGCGATTGTCACGTCAAGGCTTCCTAGCTTCTTGGCAACATCGGTTGGACCGAAAATCTGTGCCTCGGGATTAGTTGCCAAAATCTTTTCGATATGCGGCAGAAAACTGTGATCATCGTGGACATGCGTGAGGCAAATCGCAACAACATTCGTGAAATCGGGCAGCTCTTCTTGATACATCCCGGGGTCAATAATCAGTGTTCCGGAGTTGCTTTCGAGTTCCAAAAGCGCGTGCTGGTGCTTGGTGATTTTCATGTGTCTCCTGGAATCAGTCTATGTTTATCCTCAGCAAGTGAAAGGCAGTGTCTATGAAGCCACTTGGAGTTATTTTGAATCCGGCTGCGAACCGCGGCAAAGCAAAAGCGGTTGGCGCAGAGGTTTTTCAATATTTTGCCGAGGCGGGGATCCCGGTTGTGAACCTCTCTGGGGAAACAGCTTTAGCAGCAACCGAAAAAGCGAACATCATGATCAGATCCCAAGATCTGTCCGGAATTGTTGCGATTGGAGGGGACGGCACCAGTCAATTGGGCATGAATCTAGCCGTGCCAAACCAGCTTCCACTTGGCCTGATCCCGGCAGGAAGCGGCAATGATCAGGTGCGCGAGTTGGGAATATCGCTCACTGACACCAAGGCAGCTGTTGACAACATAATCGCCTCATTGGATGAACCCCGTCGCGTTGACGCTATGAAGGTCAGTGTCTCCGGCAGAGAGTTTTGGTCGCTGGGTTCAATTTCAGCAGGCTTTGATGCGCTGTGTGCAACCCGGGCAAATTCTCTAAAGTGGCCCAAGGGACCCAACAGTTACGTAGCCGCTCTGCTACTGGAGCTCCCGTCATTCAAAGCAATCAAGTATCACCTTGATGTCGATGGCGAAAAGCGAGTGATTGACGCCATGCTCTGCGGGGTAGCAAACGTAAAGAATTTCGGCGGTGGCATGAAGATTTCCCCCAACTCGGAAATCACCGATGGCGAGCTTGAGGTCTTTATTCTGCATCAGGTCTCCAGAGGGCGGCTGCTAAGGATATTCCCAACTGTTTATAAGGGTGGCCACCTGAAGTTCCCGGAGATTGAAATCTTCAAGGCCAAATCAATCAAAATTTCCAATGACAGCTTCCCGGTCACCTGCGATGGAGAACTTGTCGGAAATGCACCATTCTCAGCGGAGATTCACCCGGGTGCACTGAGATTACTAAGCGAGTAGATTGCCATGGAGCCTGATTTATGGCAGACTTCTCAAGTTGTTCAACGGCTCCATCGTTTAGCGGCCTAGGACGCTGCCCTCTCACGGCAGTAGCGCGGGT
>CAZBTW010000168.1:0-2155 GCA_964494925.1 uncultured Aquiluna sp. | reverse complement strand
GACGTGGTGCCTTGGCTCCCGAGTCCGAGTTCGATGGTGACCAGCTTGAACTGGAAGAGCGAGCCTCTCTCAGGCGAGTGCCAGGGCTATCCACTGAGCTAGAAGACATCTCCGAAGTTGAATACCGGCAGCTGCGGCTTGAAAAGGTGGTGCTGATTGGCGTTTGGGGCTCCGGAACTGTCACCCAAGCAGAGAATTCACTTCGGGAATTGGCGGCGCTCGCAGAAACAGCGGGAGCCCAAGTATTAGAAGGTCTTCTTCAGCGCCGCGCGAAGCCAGATCCAGCAACCTATTTTGGGAAGGGCAAGGCAGAGGAGCTAAGGGCGTTGGTTGCCAGCCTGGGTGCCGACACAGTTATTGCCGATGATGAACTGGCCCCCTCGCAACGAAGAGCACTCGAAGATGCGGTAAAGGTCAAGGTTGTTGATCGAACCGCCATAATTTTGGATATTTTCGCCCAGCATGCCAAGAGCAAAGAGGGTAAGGCCCAGGTAGAGCTGGCACAGCTGGAATACCTATTGCCACGACTTCGTGGTTGGGGTGAGTCGATGTCCCGTCAGGCAGGTGGTCAGGCTGCCGGCGGTGTTGGAATTGGTTCACGTGGTCCAGGTGAAACCAAGATTGAACTTGACCGGCGCCGAATAAACACCAAGATGGCGAAGCTTCGACGCGAAATTGCTGCAATGAAGAGCTCACGCGATACTAAAAGATCGAAGCGTCAAAAGACTCAGGTTCCGCAGGTGGCAATCGCGGGCTACACCAATGCCGGCAAGTCATCATTGCTAAACCGCCTCACCAAGGCCGGTGTTCTGGTAGAAAACGCCCTGTTTGCGACATTGGACCCAACTATTCGTAAGCACCAAACCCCTGATGGTCGCAGCTACACCCTCGCCGACACCGTGGGGTTTGTTAGGTCACTGCCTCATCAATTGATTGAAGCGTTTCGTTCGACCCTTGAAGAAATCTCGGCTGCCTCACTGATCGTTCACGTGGTTGATGCAACCGATCCAGATCCTCTGGGTCAAATAAGAACCGTGCGCGAGGTAATTGCCGAGGTGGACGGCTCCGCGATTCCTGAAATCATTGTCTTCAACAAAGCAGATCTTGTCGGTGACGAAGAGCAAGTGAGGCTTCGAGGTCTTGTTCCAGGCGCACTGTTGGTTTCGGCGAGAACCGGGTTGGGCATTGAAGAACTGGAAGCCGCAATTGCCAGAGAGCTGCCAAAGCCTGAGGTCCTGTTTGAGGGCGTGATTCCCTACGATCGAGGCGACTTAGTTTCGAGAATTCATTTAGCAGGAAAAGTGCTTGAGAGTGAATACTTGGAATCCGGAACCAAAATTAAGGCTTTGGTCAAAGAGGGCCTGAATGCCGAGCTTGAAGCTGTAACTAAACAGTCCTAAGCACGGCAACAACTTTTCCTAAAATCACCGCGTGGTCTCCTAGGATCGGCTCAAAAGCAGAGTTTCGAGGTAGCAGCCAGGTGTGACCATCGCGCTGCTTGAACGTCTTCACTGTGGCTTCGTCTTCCAACAGGGCGGCAACGATGTCGCCGTTTTCTGCCGATTGCTGCTGACGAACTACCACCCAGTCGCCATCGCAAATCGCGGCATCAATCATGGACTCGCCAACAACCTTCAAGAGAAACAGCTCACCCTGGCCCACCAGTTGGCGGGGGAGTGCAAAAACGTCTTCAACATTCTGTTCAGCGGTTATTGGGCCACCAGCAGCGATTCGCCCTACTAGCGGAACCATCGCCGCATTTGGATTGAATGATTCCTCGGGGGAATCTGCTCCAAGCAGATCTATTGTGCGAGGACGCCGAGGGTCTCGACTTATAAAACCAAGAAGCTCTAATTTATTTAGCTGATGCGACACGCTAGCCGTGGACGATAGTCCCACTGCTTCGCCAATCTCGCGCATCGATGGCGCGTAGTTTCGTGAGTCCATTGAATCCTGAATCACATCCAGTATTCGTTGCTGAACGTTGGTAAGGCCGGAGGTGTCCATGGTTGCCTCTTCCTAAAAATGTCGGTGGCTAGTTATTTACTATCCATATCGAAACTGTATTCGTATTTTAGCAAGATACCAAACACATTTTCGAATGAAATGCTCTCTGGCGTGTCAAAGTGCTTGCATTTCACAGATTCATGGCTAC
>CAZBTW010000167.1:0-2166 GCA_964494925.1 uncultured Aquiluna sp. | reverse complement strand
TCTGGAGGCGCGTACCGGAATCGAACCGATGTCCACGGATTTAAAGAGTTAAAAAGCCACGCCTCACGTGGCTTTTGCAATATGTTTGCCTTAGCGAACAACAGATTTCACTCGTCACTCACTTCGCTAGAGGCTTCCTAAACCCCTGCCCTTCCAACAGAGCATCAAGCTCTCCATTTGCAACGCCCGTTTTGACTTGCTCAAGGGTGGGCACAACAGCATCTGTTTTTTCCAGTGCGATCCCAGCCTTGCCTTTAACAAACTCCAAAGGCTTGCTGCCATAGCGGATCGTCAACACAACCGTGCCATCCAAGTTTTCATGCCACCACCGCTTTACACGTTTTGGCACAGTGACTTTTTGATCTGAACCATAGTCGTCTTTGATCCATTTGGTCTTCAGTGGCTGGAATTGGGGATCACTGGCCAGTTGGATTTGCTCTTCAATCTTTGCGATCAGTTTCTTGCGACGCAGGATCTTTGGATCACGGGCAGATTCACGCTCATAGGCAACCAAGTTCATTGATGTAAGTACAGTCATAGCAACCTCCTTTTGTTGTGCTATGACTCGAGCATGTTTTCAGAGACACCGAGATGTCATCCGAAAATGGCAATCAAAGACTCTGTTGCAACACACTGTTCAGCGACTGGTTCTCAATGGCAAGTATCCCTTCCCCACGTTTTCTATGTACTGTTCAGCGATGCGTAAATGACGCTGCACGGCAAGCTGCTTGCGTCTGCGTATCACACGATGGTATTTCTCATAGCCTTCCGTGCCCTCTTTGACAAACCGTTCTGTCATCCCGTCAACGAGGCGGTTAATGGGTACATTCGCGACGTCGGCAAGCTCAATATCAGATGCACGCGGATGTGCTCGCTTGGCATCCCATACCCGCAGATGCATGTAAATACTGGGCAGCACAGGTTTCGTGGCCACTGGGTACATTGCTCTACTTTCGGTTTTGCGTTGCTTAGAGGCCCGCAGCTTGGGCTCTAGAAGCCGCTTGATTTGCTGCATCGAAAGGCTTTGTTTGTTTTCCAGCGGGATTTGCACTGTCAGCGTCATCGGATCTGCTGCGACGTAATCAACTTCCTCAACCTGCCGCGGCTTAGGTTCCGCGAATAGATAATTGTGCTCACGCCACCACGGCCAGAACTCCGTGTTGTGAACGTCGCCAAAATCTTGATAGAGCTTGCTGTACTTGCCTCGTCCACCCTGATCACAGGTACGTTTATACCCAGCATGTCTGCGCAGATACTTCCACCACCAATAGTACACATTGCACTGGATCTCTGGCGCATCTGAGTATGGAGGCTTCAGATCTCTGCGCTTTGCAGGCCTTACACCTAATCGTGCCCCTCCATAAATAAAAAACAGATGCCGATCTTCAAAACCTTCCATAACAATCCTTGTTTGATGCCACACTCTTCGATCAAGAGTCTAAATCTATTTGGCATCAAATTCTGCCCTAATCTACACACATCGACGCAGAAAACACGTCGATTTCATCAACTGATAGGAGACACATTATGTCTATACCAATGTACTGCAACGTCATTCTGACGTTTGAAACACCTGCGGGTATCTACATGGATACCCAAGAAATGTTCGACCTAACACTGCGTATTCGCAAATCAGAAACAAGCTGTATCGACTTTTTGAATCGCGAGCTATTTCCGCGAATCGTGAAGTCATGTAAGCGCCTCGATCGAGACCATCGCGATCTTATGAAGATCAGCACAGCTAGCGATTGGGATCTTTTTGAGAAGACGACTAACCTTCCTAGTCTGGGGAGTCTTAACCATTCATGTAAGTGGTATTTTGGACCGAATCGATCCGACCTCGATTTTTGGGAACAAGATCTCGCCCTAAGGTTAGATCTCGGAATTGGGGTAGCATTCGATAACAACTTCTCTGATGAGTACTTTGAACGCCTGAAGCAAAAAGTAATTGACGCCAACTCGGCATAGTCAGCGACTCATTCTGTCACTCAGAAAAAGTTGAACAAAACCGCCTATTTCCTGGCGGTTTTTTTACACGTCACTCAGGAGCCTGTTGATTTGATAACGGCGAAATCGGGGCTTGCGGCTGTATTGCCTGGAACGGTGTTGCAGGGAGATCCGTTACTGTTTCTGGTGGATTACCTTGCTTCACTACCTTTTGCTTTT
>CAZBTW010000166.1:0-2211 GCA_964494925.1 uncultured Aquiluna sp. | reverse complement strand
AAGCGAAGTTATGTTCTTCGCTGGTCTGTTCGCAATGTATTTCAGCCTGAGAGCCGGCGCGCCGGACCTCTGGGCCAATGACACTCAGATCCTGAATGTTCCATTTGCACTGATCAACACCTTGATCCTGGTTGCAAGCTCGTTCACGGCTCAATTCGGTGTCTTCGCGGCCGAGCGTCTGCAACCAAGGCGAACCGGCAACTCTCCAGCTAAGTGGGGCATGGTTGAGTGGTTCTTCCTCACCTATGTGATGGGTGCCATCTTTGTTGCTGGACAGGTCTGGGAATACGCAACATTAGTTTCCGAAGGCGTAACGCTGAGCTCAAATTCATACGGATCAGCTTTCTACATCACAACCGGCTTCCACGCTCTTCACGTGACAGGTGGCCTAGTTGCCTTCCTGCTGATCATTGGACGAGCCTATGCAGCCAAAAACTTTGGTCACAAGGAGGCAACCAGCGCAATTGTTGTCTCCTATTACTGGCACTTTGTTGACGTCGTTTGGATCGGCCTCTTCGTCGTTGTCTACATCCTGAAATAGCAAATGGAGAATAACTTGAATTCAGCTAAACCAATGCGCCGCAGGCCCTGGGCTGCAGGACTTGTGGTCTTTTTCGGACTGGTTCTGTCAGGTGGAGGCTACGCAGCCGCCACCAATGTAGTGCAAGCAGAGGTCGGATCCGCTGAGCAGATTAGCGAGGGCCGAAAGCTCTTCTTGGCAAACTGTGCCTCCTGCCACGGAACCAACGGCGAGGGAGCAATCGGTGGGCCTAGCTTGATTGGTGTTGGTGCTGCGTCAGTAGATTTCCAGGTGGGAACAGGCCGTATGCCTGGTCAGGCATCGGGCCCACAGCTCTACAAGAAGCCAGTTCAGTTCACAGAGGACCAGATCGCAGCAATGGCTGCCTATGTTGCATCGCTAGCCCCTGGTCCAGCAATTCCTGATGAGGAATACCTTCGCGGCGACGGAGATGCTACCCTCGGTGGTGAATTGTTTAGGATTAACTGCGCAATGTGTCACAACGCAGTTGGAGCCGGTGGAGCGCTTACCGAAGGAAAGTTCGCCCCATCTCTAGAGGGTGTTACTCCAAAGCACGTTTATGAAGCTATGGTCACTGGACCTCAGAACATGCCTGTTTTCAACGATGCCAACCTCACTCCTGAGGACAAGAACGACATCATTAGCTACCTAAAGTACGTGGAAGAAAATGATTCTGTGGGTGGATTTGAGCTTGGCTCAATCGGCCCTGTTGCAGAGGGATTATTCACGTGGATCTTTGGGTTAGGTTTCATCATCGCCATCACCGTATGGCTCGGGGCAAAGTCGAATTAGGAAATAGCAATGAGTGAATTAGAAAAGCGCTACTCCCCCGGCATCGCCGCGGAAACCGCAAGACCAATCGAAGATCCAGGCATTGAGCCTCACCGCGTCAGGATGACTGACAAGAGTGAAAAGCACGCGCGCACCGCTGAGAAGCAAATTGCGGCGATGTTTGGTGTCAGTGTTATCGGTGCAATCATTGCCATCTGGGGCTTCTTTGCGTTTCCAATTGTCGACGGTGACCTTTCAGCAACTAGAAACAACTCGCTGTGGATGGGCCTTGGTATGGCACTGTCGATGCTTGGAATCGGTTTTGGCGCAGTCCACTGGGCTAAGACCTTGATGCCTGACAACGAGGTTTCAGAGGACCGTCACCAGGCGAGGTCATCCGACGAGACTCGTGCTCAGGCTCTAGAGATCGTGAAGTTAGCCGATGGAGAGTCTGGATTTACAAGGCGCAAGCTAATTCGTCGCACCATGTATGGAGCGTTGGCGTTTTTCCCGATCCCAGGAATCATCATTTTCGGTGACCTAGGTCCAGTTGTTGGCGACACACTTCGTCACACCATGTGGAAGCCTGGCACCAGGCTGGCAAAGGATCCAACCGGAATTCCAATCAAGGCCTCAGACGTCACAATTGGGTCTGTCTTCCACGTTATTCCTGAGGGTCTAAGCGACCTAGAGGAGCACAAGCTTGAAGAAAAGGCTAAGGCAGCTGTTTTGTTGGTTCGGGTAAACCCTGCTGACCTAAACGAGAGTCCTGACCGAGCCGACTGGTCTTACCAGGGAATCGTTGCCTACTCAAAGATTTGCACCCACGTTGGTTGCCCGGTGGCACTTTACGAGCAGCACACGCACCACCTGCTATGTCCATGTCACCAATCGACATA
>CAZBTW010000165.1:0-2220 GCA_964494925.1 uncultured Aquiluna sp. | reverse complement strand
GCACGAATGCACTTTTTTTGAATCAACGTGGCTCCAGGCTGTCCAGGCAGAGTATTTGGGAAATTATTCAAACTGCCGGGCAGGCCATTGGGGTTGAGGTGTCACCCCATGCACTCAGGCATTCTTTTGCAACCCATCTGATCGAAGGCGGGGCTGATGTTCGCGTGGTTCAAGAGCTTCTGGGTCACTCTTCAGTCACAACAACTCAGATTTATACTCTGATGACAATCGACAGTCTCCGCGAGACTTACCTGAGTGCTCATCCCCGTGCGCGGCGGTAGGCTATAGCAAGAAAGTTGGAGGTTTAGGTGAATCTGTCTAAGAAGGTTTTTCCTATCCCGGCAAAGCTTAAACAGCATGGGCCGGCGCGAATTATTGCCATGTGTAACCAAAAAGGTGGTGTCGGTAAAACCACAACAACAATCAATTTGGCGGCATCGCTGGCTGAGTATGGCCGCAAGGTTCTTGTGGTGGACTTTGACCCACAGGGTGCTCTTTCAGTCAACCTGGACGCGGACTATCAAGATGCGCCCACCATCTACGATCTGATGATGGACAGCAAGATCGACCCCGCATCGGTTATCCAAGGCACCGAGGTTGAAAACCTAGACATAATCCCAGCCAATATCGACCTTTCCGCAGCAGAGATGAATCTCGTTACTGAAATGGGCCGAGAACGAGTACTAGACGGAATACTTCACAAAATCAAAGATGATTATGATGTCATTTTCATTGATTGTCAGCCCTCGCTTGGCCTGCTCACGGTGAATGCGTTGACCGCAGCTCACGGTGTTCTGATCCCGATGGCAACGGAGTTTTTCGCTTTGCGAGGCGTGGCTCTGTTGATTCAAACTGTTGACAAAGTGAAGGCTCGCACCAACCCTACTCTTGAGCTAGACGGTCTTATTCCAACCATGCATGATGCTAGGACCCTGCACGCTAGGGAAGTTCTAGAGCGCTTGCAAGAAGCTTTTCCGGGCAAGGTATTTGACACAGCTATTGCTAGAACCGTTAAGTTCCCAGACGCGACGGTTGCACGGAAGCCAATCACTCAATTTGCGGCTACATCTGAGGCAGCCGAGGCTTACCGCAGGGTTGCCAGGGAGCTGGTGAAGCGTGGCAGTGCAGCTTGAATCAGAGGTTGATTTCGAGCTCCAGCTAGAAAACTTTGAAGGGCCCTTTGACCTCCTTCTGACCTTGATAGGCAAGCACGAGCTGGACATCACGCAGGTTGCACTGGCCAGAGTCACAGACGAATTTCTAAAATTTGTGAAAAAACTCGACAGCAAACAAGAAATAGAAAGCGCCTCCGAGTTCTTGGTAGTCGCCGCAACGCTCTTGGACATGAAAATTGCAAGCCTGTTACCTCAGGGCGAAGCGGTGGATTCCGAGGACATCGCGCTCTTGGAAGCTCGTGATTTGCTGTTTGCAAGGTTGCTGCAATATCGGGCTTTCAAGGAAATTGCATCTTGGTTCAGCACCTCTCTTGAAATTGAATCTGCACGTATTGCTAGAGAGGTCAGATTAGAGGAGCAGTATCGAAACCTGCGTCCGGAGCTCAGTTGGAACACTGATCTTGAAGAGTTTTCTAAGATCGCCGAACTGGCATTCATCCCAAAGGAAATTCCTGGTGTTGGACTGACTCACCTACATGCTCCGAAGATCAGCATTCGAGAGCAGGTTGGAATTCTGGTGGCAAAGCTACGTAAAACCAACCGACTAACTTTTCGCGAGCTTATTTCTGGAAGCAAAGATCGAGCCGAATTTGTCGCCAGATTCTTGGGCGTCCTGGAGCTTTATAGGCTTGGAGCAATCGGAATTGAGCAGGCCGGCCCTTTCAGTGATTTCTCTGTCACCTGGGAGCAAAACGATTTCAGCGATGAAACACTTGCTAGCTTAGGAACCGATTATGACGACTGATTTCCAACTTAGGGCAGCCCTTGAGGCGCTGCTAATTAGTGCCGAGACACCACTGAACCTTGTCACCATGGCCGGAGCGCTAGAGGTTCCGATTGGCCAAGTGAAGACTGAAATCGATGCGCTGGTCGCCGAATATGATCAGGCGAATGATGGTGCAGGGCGGGGCTTTGAGCTGCGCGAGGTCGGTGGTGGCTGGAGAATTTATGTTCGTCAGCAGCACGACTGGGGCCTACGTCAGCTGGTGGCAAGTGAGAACCCTGCCAAACTAAGCCAGGCAGCATTGGAGACCTTGGCGGTTAT
>CAZBTW010000164.1:0-2228 GCA_964494925.1 uncultured Aquiluna sp. | reverse complement strand
TCATTGTCTCTGTTGGCAGAGAAGACGACGTTAAGTTCCAAGCACTCTGCGAAGCCAGAGGTGTCCCTGTTCTAAGGATCGGTGTCACCGACAAGGAGAGCCAAGCAGTAAAGATCCAAGATGTTGCCAAGCTAGAGCTTGGTGAGGTTAGGGGTGCTTGGGCGGGAGTTTTGCCGGGGCTTTACTAAAGCGGCTTAGGGATTCGGAGAACGCTTTGACCTTTCAAAATCGCCTCCAAGAGGCTTGTCTACCCGTCTCAAACCCGCGCTTTTCTGGCTATCAATTTGCCGCCATGGTTGCCGGTGAAACTTTCAATGGCTACGGGGGCTTCATCGATGCAAGAAAACAAGAGCTCATCTCGGCCGAAACCAAATTTGATTTAGCTTCTCTGACCAAGCTCTTCACGGCGGTGGTGGCCGCGAGGCTTTTTGCAGCAGGGCAGCTAGACCTTGATGCCCCGCTGGCCAGTTGGTCTGGCCTAGATTTTCACCCCACTCAACGAAATCTGACAGCGCGTCAACTGCTAACCCACGTTTCGGGCCTCCCGGCTGAGTGGGAAGAGCACAGCACGAAAAATGCAACTGTGAATTCTCTGCTTAAGACGCCCTCGGAGAATGATTCGCGGGGAAAACTGCTCTATGCCTGCACGGGCTACTCGTTGTTTGCGCTGGCTCTTGAGGAGTCGAGTGGGGACACGATTGAAGTTTGGATTGAGAGGCTGATTACCGAGCCACTTGGTCTCAAGAGTGTTGAATACAATCCGAAGCCCGCAAATGATATCGCTGTTGCTTGTGGCCCTGAAGAGAGCATTCCATCGGGAGTAGTTCACGATCCAAGGGCGCGAGCTCTTGGGGGTGTGAGTGGTAACGCGGGTCTCTTTGGAAATTCTGCGGACCTTCTGAAGTTCGCCATTGAGGTTGGGTTCGGCTCCTATGGTGTTCTTGAGGATGAGGCAAGGCATCTGCTCTCTACACCGACAAGTTCGGGTGAGTGGGACCAGGCGATTGGATTTAGAGTTGGCGACTCCGCCCGTGTTGGTCCTGGAAGGAGATGGCTCTCCCACTCGGGTTTCACCGGAACTCTCATGGTGATTTCACCGCAGAACCAATTAGCTGGGGTCTTGCTAACTAACCGGCTAACCGTAGGTGCATCTCGTGAAGATATCGCTGAGACTTACAGGGCCTTTAGTGCCGAAATTGGGTCTAAATTGCCAGGTCGGTAACCAAAGTAATATCTGGATGATCTAACAGCGCAGCAAGTGGGGTCTGCGGCCCTGGGGACTCAAGAGCCTCCAAAAGGGCTGGGCGCTTTCTCTCCCCAAGGACAAGCAAGATCAGGGAAGTCGCGCCCCTGATGGTTGCCAGTCCCTGCGTTGCGGCATGGGTTGGCACTTCCTGTACGTGTTCAAAAAAGCGCGAATTATCAATTCTTGTTTGCTCGGCAAGCTCCACGACTCTGGTCCTCGAGTCAAAGGAGCTGCCCGGTTCGTTGAATGCGATGTGGCCGTTGGTTCCAAGGCCCAGCAGCTGAACGCTTATCGGTCCTAGTTCGCTGACTACCGATTCAAATAACGCCGCGCCACCTTCACCGCTGTATTCCTTAGTACCCGGTACATGAAGAGTCCCCATCCAGCCAAGTCGAGTTGAGAACTTCTCGGAAAGCTCCCTCAGGTATGAGTTTTTGTGTTGTGAGTCGATGCCCAAGTAGTTATCCAGAGCAAAAGCATCCTTGGCCTGTGGGCAATATCCGAACTCTTTGAGCGCTAGGAAGACACCATCCATCGTGCTGCCCGTTGCCAATCCAAATGGTTTGTAAGCATTTGGATTCGCTTTTTCCATGAAGAGTTTGGCGGCAACTTTGGTTGCAACAGCTTTGTCCTTGACCTGTTCGATTCTCACGTCACCGCCTCCAGCCAAGCGCTAAGTATTGATTTGTAGCGCCTATTTGTGGCGGAAGTCATGCCGACCTGACATGGCTGATTGTTTGAGACAAAGACAGCATCCAAATTGCTAATCTCGTTGGTCTCGATGGCTGTTGCATTGGCTGTTAGCTCAGGCACCAGCAATCCTCGATCGCCGGCATATCCACAGCAGCGCCAACCGGTTGGAATGATTACCTCGTCCGCTATGAGATGTGCAATCGTCTCCATGGCCTGATTCCCACCTGTCTTCTCCCCACTGCAGGTCGGATGCAGGACAATTCGTTCAAACCTCTTCTTGGGCTTAATG
>CAZBTW010000163.1:0-2229 GCA_964494925.1 uncultured Aquiluna sp. | reverse complement strand
GTACATACCCATGGCAACACCACCGTGCTCTGGGTACTCGGCAATGGTCATGGTCTGAGGCTCGGAACCGTCAGCTGGAGTCCAGGTCATGGTCACTGTTCCAGCACCAGGAATCTTGATGTCGGTTGCCTTGTACTGGTCACCATGAGCGTGACGACCAATGATGATCGGCTTGGTCCAGCCTGGAACCAACCTTGGTACGTTCGAAATAATAATTGGCTCGCGGAACACAACACCGTCCAGGATGTTACGGATGGTTCCGTTTGGTGAGCGCCACATCTTCTTGAGCCCAAACTCTTCGACTCGGTCCTCATCCGGAGTGATCGTTGCACACTTCACGCCGACTCCGTGCTCACGAATCGCGTGGGCGGCGTCAATGGTGACCTGGTCATCAGTTGCATCACGGTTTTCAACAGAGAGGTCGTAGTACTCAAGGTCAACATCTAGAAATGGAAGAATCAACTTGTCTTTGATGTCCTGCCAGATGATGCGCGTCATCTCATCGCCGTCTAGCTCAACAACTTTTCCAACAACTTTAATTTTGCTCATTATTCTCCTGTTAAAAACTGCGCTAACTGCGCTAAATAGCCGCCCCTAGCCTACAGGCTTGAGCGCCCCTAGGTAATTCTGTGAGATTGGGCTGGCTAAACCAGGGACTCTCGCCACGCCCTATAAAGCCTTGCAAACTTACCCTCTGCTGCAATTAGCTGCTCAGGGGTGCCATCCTCGATAATTTCGCCGTGCTCCATCACCAGCACTCGGTCAGCAATCGAGACCGTAGAGAGCCTGTGAGCAATAATCACCGCGGTCCTGCCGGCCAGCAAAGTTTTCAGGCCCTTTTGAACCATTGCCTCCGATGGTATATCCAGCGAGGAAGTCGCCTCATCCAAAATCAACACTGCTGGATTGGCCAAAAAAGCCCTGGCAAATGAAATTAGCTGCCTTTGACCACTGCTGACCCTTCCACCGCGCTTATTGACATCGGTGTCATAGCCATTTGGGAGCTTGAGAATGAATTCATGGGCACCGACTGCCTTGGCTGCCGCAATCACGTCTTCCAGGGACGCCCCCGGCCTACCGAGTTGAATGTTCTCGGCAACAGAGCCGGTAAACAGGTAAGCCTCCTGGGTGACCATCACTACCTCTCGACGCAGGTCTTGATTTGAGATATCACGAAGGTCCACACCATCCAGCTTCACGACACCCTTCGATGGGTCATAGAACCTCGAAATCAACTTGGCAAGGGTTGACTTGCCAGCTCCGGTGGTGCCAACTAGCGCAATGGTCTGACCGCTTGGTATCTCCAGATCAAATGGCTTCAGCACCTCAGCGCCAGTGGCGTACTGAAAACGAACCGCTTCAAATTCGACCCGGCCCTTGCAGTCACTAACGGGGATTGGATTGGCTGGTTCAGGAACCGATGGCTCTTCTTGAAGTACTCCCGAAATCTTCTCCAAAGCACTCGAGGCCGACTGATAGGAGTTATAGAAGATGGCGCTTTGCTCCATTGGATCAAAAAACCGTTTTGAGTAGAGGATCGCGGCCGTCAGCACTCCGATTCCAAGCGACCCATCCAAAACCCGGAAACCACCAAAAAGCAAAATTGCAGCCACCGTGATGTTTCCAATCAGGATCAAGCCTGGATCATATATTCCAAACAGCTGAATCAATCTCGCATTCACCTTGCGGTAATTTTCAACCAATCCACCAAAATGTTGCTCGTTATCTTTTTCCTTGCGGAAAGCCTTCACCGCGCGGATTCCAGTCATGGTCTCTACGAAGTTTTGAATCAAGCGAGCCGAAGCAACTCGCTGCGAACGAAAACCCCGGTTGGTATTAATTTGAAACCAGCGAGTCAGCACAAATAGTGGAACCAGCGCACAAAGCAGAATCAGGAAACTGATTGGGTCCAGCACCAGCAGCGCAGCCGCTGTGAAAAGCATGAACACCAGCCCAACCACCAGCTGTGAAAGACCACCGGATAATAATTCTGAGATGGTTTCGAGATCAGAGGTTTGTCTGGCAATCACTCGACCAGCGGTGTAACGCTCGTGGAACTCGACAGAAAGCTTCTGGGTGTGAACAAACATTCTGTTGCGCAGGTCAAACAGCATGCTTTGGGCAATCTTAGCAGTCAAGATCAAGAAGAAGTAGACAGTAATTCCTCCAACAGCCGCTGCAGTCAGGTAACCAGCTACCACCCACCAAACTGGTCCGTACTGATTTTCA
>CAZBTW010000162.1:0-2232 GCA_964494925.1 uncultured Aquiluna sp. | reverse complement strand
TGGCATTGATTGCAAACAGACTTAAGTTTTCAGTTGTGCCGCTATATCTCTTGATTGGCTTGGCACTGGGTGAAGGCGGTCTTATTCCACTTTCGCTCAGTGAAGAATTTCTGAATACCGGGGCTCAGATCGGTGCAATCATGCTGCTGCTACTGCTCGGGCTTGAATATTCTGCCTACGACCTGGCGAAGGCATTCCAAGAGCGCAAGAGCGCAGGAATTATCGATTTTTTGGCGAATGGACTTCCGGGCTTTGCAATTGGGATGATCCTAGGCTGGGGCTTTGCAGGCGCACTGGCGTTGGGTGGCATTACCTATGTTTCATCATCCGGTATCGCAGCTCAACTCATAAAAGAGATGGGCTATCGGCGATCAGAAGTTTCTAAGCGCGCTATCGGGGTCTTGGTATTTGAGGATTTGGCGCTTGCACCATATTTGCCACTGTTGACTTCGGTAGTGCTTGGCGTCAGCGTCTTCAGTGGACTAATAACGGTTTCCTTGGCTCTGGCTATCACCGGCTTGGTGATACTTGTGAGCTTTAAGGGCTCCTCTCGGTTCCAAAAATTCCTGGACCCAAATGAACCCGGTGGCTTGCTTCTGACAGTGTTCGGCGCAGCCCTGCTAGCAGCTGGATTGGCAGACTTGATTGGCTTCTCTGGAGTTGTCGCCGCATTCCTAATTGGCCTGTTGCTCACCGGTGAGGTTGCAGAAGCCGCCAGAGCAAGATTGTCTCCGATTCGAGACATCTTTGCTGCCATTTTCTTTTTGTTCTTTGGCATCACAACGAACCCGAGTGACTTGCCGGCGGTTTTGCCGCTGGCAATGGTCATAACAGCCTTCGGTGTTGCTGGTAAGTATGTGGTTGGTTGGTGGGTGACAAAGGACCTAACTGATAAGCAAAGCGCCTGGCGGGTGACCGGATTCTTGACCGCTAGAGGTGAATTCTCAATGGTGATTGCGGCGTTAGCGGCACCGGTGGTGCTGGTTGTCGAGTTGCAGGCTCTAACACTTGCATATGTGATCACAACTGCGTTCATCGCTTCGATTCTGCTCAGATTCACTAGAAGTAAACTAGAAAAGAGTTAGTGGCAAGGGAGCAGCGTGAGATTTTCTAGAACCTTTCGGTTGATTGTTGCGCCTCTGGCTACTGTGCTGTTTTTACTTTTGGCTCATTTTCTCGGAACCCTGGGTCTACTGCCAGATCCAGTAGCGGTTCACTGGGGGATAACTGGTGAGCCCGATGGGTTCTTGCCTCTAGATTCTTTTTTGTGGTTTACCGGGTTTGGCTTTTTTGCTCTTTGGCTTGGCCTTGCGGCAACTGAACTTGTTCCAAGCAGAACCAAGTTGCTGAGACCATTACTAAGAGGGTTGTTGACCTATCTCTACATCTTCATTTTTCTGGTTGTGGCCAGCACCACCTTGCTTCAGATCGGTGCCTTGGATGCGGGCAGCTCGCTTTCGGGTGGCTGGATCTACATTCTGCTTATCCCGGTTGTCGCATTGGTCTGGCTTTTCTTAGCCAAACCACAAGTCGTGATGGACGAGCATTTGGTTGTTAGCCTGCGTGGAATTCAGATCATAAAGATTCCCATCGAGCAGGTGGAAGCAATTGAAATTACAACGCTTCAAGCCCGCAGTTATGGCGGTTGGGGTCTTAGGTATGCTTCCAAGACTTTGGCTTTCATTCCAAGTTCCGGTGAAGGGATTCTGATTACCCTTGACTGGGGCGAGAAGATTGCGGTTCGAATGGACAACCCAAGCGCATTTTTAGCAAGTCAGAAATCAACTAGATAGGGACCAAAATTGAGAATTCACATCGCCACCGATCATGCCGGAATGGAATTGAGCGCCTTCCTGGTCAAGGAATTGACCAGCCTGGGCCATGAACTTATTGACCATGGCCCAAAGGTCTACGACGCACTTGATGACTATCCAGGATTCTGCATCGCAGCAGCTCAGGCAGTAATCCAGGATCAGGCTCTGGGGGTTGAAGCACTGGGGATCGTGCTTGGTGGTAGTGGCAACGGCGAGCAAATTGCAGCTAACAAGGTCAAAGGCGTTCGAGCCGCTCTGATTTGGAATCAAGACACTGCAGCGCTAGCAAGGGACCACAATGATGCAAACGTTGCTGCTGTTGGAGCAAGGCAACACGAACAGGCAGAGGTTCTGGAGCTTATAAAAACATTTATTGGTGCACCATTTTCAAACGATGAGCGACATGTTCGAAGAATCG
>CAZBTW010000161.1:0-2260 GCA_964494925.1 uncultured Aquiluna sp. | reverse complement strand
ATCGACCGCTTTCTCAACAAGCACGGCCAGCTTGCTCAGATACCGGTGAAAGAAGATCGCAGGCTCGAAATCCTTGAGCATCTGGCCAAAGGCTTTGAACCTGAAGTGAAGCTCAGCGAGGCCGAGGTGAATGCCAAGGTCATGGCTTGGCACGAGGACTACGTGATGCTGCGACGGATGCTAGTCGATTACAAGTTCCTCTCTAGGAGCAGCGACGGCAGAACCTACTGGAGATCAAAACTTGCAGAATAATCTCATTGGCCTCGAGCCAAGACAGTTTGATGCCTACGTTGACGCCATCCAAACTTCTGGCGGTCTAATTGCCAACATGGGTCCGGATGTTGAGGCTTTGGTTTGGACCGACTATGCAAGACCAGACCTGCTAGAAGCAATGCTCGAAGAAAACCCCCAACTTCGTTTCGTTCAACTTCCCTTCGCGGGCGTGGATGCGTTTAGCAAGATCATTGCCAGTCACCCTCAAATCACCTTCACATCGGCAAAGCGCTCCTATTCCGAACCGGTTGCCGAACACGCTCTAATGCTCTGCATGGCGCTCGGGCGCATAATCCCAGAGAGGGTTAGGGCAAAAAGCTGGGGTAAGAAGCATGCCGACAGCCTCTTCGATGCCGAGGTGGTGATTGTTGGCGGTGGCGGTATTGCTCAGCAGCTTGTCGAGCTGTTAGCTCCGATGCGCTCGCTTGTCACAGTGATTCGCAAGCGACCCGGAGAGCCATTTGACAACTCTCAACATTCGCGAGTTGCGGGCTTTGATCAGCTGGATGAGAGCCTTGCCAGAGCACAGTTTGTGATTCTTGCCTGTGCTCTTACACCGGAGACCCGGTTTCTTTTCAACGCTGAGCGCTTCAAGCTGATGCGTAAGGATGCTTATCTGGTGAACGTGGCAAGAGGTGAGATTGTGAACCAGGAAGATTTGGTTCAGGCTCTCAAGTCCGGTGAGATTGCGGCGTGCGCAACCGATGTGACCTATCCCGAGCCGTTGCCTGATGACCACGAGATGTGGGGTGTCGAGAATCTCCTAATTACGCCCCACACCGCCGACACCATGCCGATTGTGACCAGGCTCTTTGCGCTGCGTCTCCAGGAGAACGTGACTGCCTGGCTTACTGGCGGCGAGCCTGTGGGTATTGTCGACCCCGGCCTTGGCTACTAGGCGGGCAAGTGGAACTTAGTAACTGGCTGCTCTATGCGGCCGCTGCCCTAGGACTCTCGCTAACACCGGGCCCAAATGGACTGCTGGCGCTCACTCATGGCGCTCTTTTTGGCACAAAAAAGACAATCGCGACAATCTTTGGTGGCCTGACGGGTTTTTTCCTTGTCATCGCGATGTCGATGTTTGGAATTGGGGCACTGCTTGCCGCTTCTGCTTCCTTGCTCACTGTTTTGAAGTGGGTCGGTGGCGCCTACCTGGTATTTCTTGGGATTCAGGTCTGGCGCTCTCCGGCGCTCGCCGTCTCGCGTACCAAGGTTTCAGGTAAGGCGGGGCTACTGTATCGGGCCGGCCTTTTTTCGGCACTTAGTAACCCAAAGGGAATCTTGTTTTTTGTGGCCTTCTTGCCACAGTTCATAGAGCCCGAGCGGTCTCTTGTTGTTCAATTTTTGATTATGGCGGCTACGTTTTTGGTCATTGAATTTTTCTATGAGCTGACGGTCGCTGCTCTGGCAGACAGGATCACACCCTGGCTTGCGCGGGTCGGAAAGAACTTTAACCGCACCTTTGGTGCGGTGTTTATGGCTATTGGAGTTCTGCTGCCACTAAGGGGCTAGAGGCCCAGCTTGCCCCTGAGGAACTCGATGTGTCCCTTGGCCTTTACGTTCAAGAACGAGTGAGTGACCTTGCCGCCCTCAACCACGAACGTCGAGCGAATGGTTCCCATGTACTCCTTGCCATACATGCTCTTTTTGCCGTATGCGCCATAGGCCATCTGGACCTCGTTTTCGGGGTCTGAGAGCAGCTCGAAGTTCAGACCCTCTTTTTCCTGGAACTTCTTGAGCTTTGCTGGGGCATCTGGGGAGATGCCTAAGACTGTGTAGCCGGCTGACTTCAGTGAGTTGATGTTGTCGCGAAAGTCACAGGCCTGGGTGGTGCAGCCGGGGGTTGAGGCTGCTGGGTAAAAGTAGACGATTACTTTGCCCTTCTGCTCTTTCAGGGAGACGTGCTCGCCATCTTGATTGCTCAGGGTGAACTCAGGGGCTTTTGATCCAATTTCAACGCTCATGAAATTGACAATTCACTTTTCGT
>CAZBTW010000160.1:0-2282 GCA_964494925.1 uncultured Aquiluna sp. | reverse complement strand
CTCAGCTGGACCTATGTGCAATTCGTGACACCGCAGCAGCCTTTGGTGTTCACCGCGCAGATGGTGGAGAGCTTCTCTATGTTCCTGCGGCCATCTTGGGTACCAACGAGGTTGCCCCACTAACAATGGCAGCAGCCTATGCAGCTATCTC
Organism: uncultured Aquiluna sp.; assembly: GCA_964494925.1. Classification (GTDB taxonomy): domain Bacteria; phylum Actinomycetota; class Actinomycetes; order Actinomycetales; family Microbacteriaceae; genus Aquiluna. The sequence continues at coordinate 2,131 of CAZBTW010000160.1, read as the reverse complement.
AAACGACGGTGTCTACTGCTCCCCCGTTGGAATCGACAGGGTCTTCCAGCGAACCACCAACACAGAGCTCACGGTTCCGCAAAGCCTATGCTCACAGTCAGTGGCACCCGAGATTGCGCACGCCATGACGCATGCTTTAAAGGGCGTTCTCACAGGTGGAACCGGTGTTGCCGCAAATCCAAATGATGGCACCCAGCTCGCCGGTAAGACCGGAACCACAGACAACAGAATCCACACTTGGATGGCTGGCTACTCGACCGAGATCGCAACCGCCGTGTGGGTTGGAAACGTAGTTGGACTAACACCGCAGACCGGCAAGAGTGTGGACGGACTTGCCGTATCGACGATTCGTCACGCGATCTGGCGCGATGTCATGCGAGAGGCAAACCAGCACTATGAGGCTGGCACCTTCCCGGAAGCCAACCCCAGGTATGTCTCCCCAACAATCCTTAGAGTGCCGAACGTTCAGGGCTTTGACCTGGAGTCGGCGAAGGTGCAGTTGATTGCAAATGAGTTCAACGTTCAAGTTGTAGAGCAAGAGGTTAGCTCAACTCAACCGGCTGGCACTGTTGCCTACACAATCCCTGAGCTTGGTGCCGAGATTCCAAGAGGATCAATCGTCCAGATTTATATCTCAGGTGGTGGTCAATTGGTCATGCCTGACATCGCTGGCTTCACGCTAGCTGAAGGCTTCAGCGCCCTCGAGGCAATGGGCCTTATCCCCTCATACCCACAACCTTCTCAGCTGCAATACCTAAATAAGTGCAACCCGCTGTATGACAACGACAGCGTCTATGGCACATCCCCTGCGGCAGGAACAGAGGTTCCCGACTCAAGTGCCGTAATTGTGATTCCAAACCGATGTGGTTAGCAACAAACGCAGGCCCATTTGAGCTAATTGAACTTCAGGTTCAAGAGTCAACGCTCTCAGGGCTGAAGGTGCTGCACATCTCTGATTTGCATTTTGCGCCGGGCCAGAAAAACAAAAGCGCTTTTCTACAGGACTTGGCAAGTACCAAGCCAGACCTGGTTGTGAACACCGGGGACAACTTGGGCCATAGCCAAGCGATCCCATTTGCGCTTGATGCATTAGGAGCACTGGCAGATCTTCCAGGCGTTTTTGTCAATGGAAGCAACGACTACAGAGCTCCCAAGCCTCGAAACCCTTTCAGCTACTTTTCCGGACCATCCAAGGTGTCGTCAGGGCGTAATCTCGACACTGAGCGCTTCACCTCAGAACTGGAGAACTTTGGCTGGCTAAACCTCAACAATCGCTCTGGCACGCTTGAAATAGGGAGCAAAAAGCTAGGTTTCCTAGGTCTAGATGACCCACACGAAAACCTTGATGACCTTTCCTCATTGCCTTCACAGAAAGCAATGGTTGAGAACGTGGATTTCTTGGTTGGCGTTGCTCATGCTCCGTATCACAGGGTCATCGACGCATTTAGTGATCAAGGTGTGGAGTTCATGCTTGCCGGCCACACCCACGGCGGTCAGATTTGTCTTCCTGGTAAAAGGGCTCTACTCACCAATTGCGACCTAGAGACCGAATACGCGTCGGGCCTAAGTGCCTGGGGTGAAAAACTAATACTGCACGTTTCATCGGGTGTAGGGAACTCAATCTATGCACCAATCAGACTTTTCTGCCCGCCAAGTGCAACGCTGATTAGTTTTAGTTAGGCAAGCTCCTGAGCAACTAGCTCAGCAATCTCATAGGTGTTCAAGGCCGCACCCTTGCGAAGGTTATCTCCGACCACGAACAAATCGATGGTGTTCTCAAAGTCCTCTGCCTGGCGAATGCGACCAACAAAAGTTGGGTCCTGACCGGCAACAAACTGCGGGGTCGGGTAGACATTGTTGGCAGGATCATCCATAACAACTACCGTCGGCTGCTTCTCGAGCTCGGCACGGACCTCGTCAACCGAAAGGTTGTTGGCAAAGGTAGCGTGAACAGCTAACGAGTGGCTGACCTGAACAGGCACGCGCACGCATGTTGCAGCAACCTTTAGGTCCTTGATGCCAAGAATCTTGCGTGATTCGTTGCGAACCTTGAGCTCTTCGGAGGTGTGGCCACCATCTTTGAAACCACCAGCGGCTGGAATCACATTTAGCGCAATTGGGTGGTCCCATG
>CAZBTW010000159.1:0-2295 GCA_964494925.1 uncultured Aquiluna sp. | reverse complement strand
TCAACCATGCCGTGCATGTCCAAAACGCCATTTCGGAACATCAGCGTCCGCTCAATTCCCATGCCAAATGCAAAACCGGAGTAAACCTCAGGATCGATCCCAGCAGCCAGCAGCACATTCGGATTTACCATGCCGCAGCCGCCCCATTCGACCCAACGTGGGCCACCCTTGGCATCTGGGTGCCAAACATCCAATTCAGCCGATGGTTCGGTGAATGGAAAGAAGCTAGGACGGAGCCTGATTTTTGCTTCCTCGCCAAACATCACCCGAGCAAAATGCTCCAATGTTCCGCGGAGGTCTGCCATTGTCAAGCCCTTGTCTACAGCTAAACCTTCAACCTGATGAAACACCGGGGTGTGAGTGGCATCGAGCTCATCGGTTCTAAAGACTCGACCTGGGCACAAAACATAGACCGGAAGCTCTCGTTCCAGTAATGACCTGACCTGGACCGGAGAGGTGTGGGTCCGGAGCAACAGGTGGTTTTCAACCGGCTTCACAAAAAATGTGTCCTGCATTGCCCGTGCTGGGTGGTCAGGATGGAAATTCAGGGCATCGAAGTTGAACCACTCGTTTTCTAATTCAGGGCCGTCTGCAATTTCCCAACCCATGCCAACAAAAACGTCACTCACCTGGTCCATCAAAAGTGACAGCGGGTGTCTAGCTCCCAAGGGAATGTATTTTGCAGCAGCAGTGATGTCTACTTTTTCCGCTGCCAAGAACTCGGCGCGCTCCTTTTTATCAAGCTCCGCCTCCTTGACTGTGAAAGCTGTGTTGAGTTCAGCTCTAGCTGAACCCACAAGCTTTCCCGCCTCGGCCTTCTGCTCATTAGGCAGGCCCTTAATCAAAGAATTGAGCCGACTCAGAGCCGACCCTTCACCAATGATTTGGGCCTTTTGCGACCGAAGCGTTGCGGCACTGTCAATTTCGGCGAGCATGGCCAGCGATTCGCTGAGCGCACTCGCGACTGACTCGGGGGTTAATTTCTCTGACACCGGCACAAGTTTAGCGACTAGTTCGCTGTGCGACGGCAGTGAAATACAGGCAAACCGAAGCTGCTGTTGCAAGATTCAGTGACTCAGCAGAGCCATAAATAGGCAGTGAGATTGAATCGTCCGCGAGCGAGGCAATGGAATCCGAGACGCCATGCGCCTCATTTCCAAAAATCCAGGCCGTGGGTTTGGCCAGAGTCCCCTCGGGCAGCTCTGCAATTGAATTTCCACCGGCGCTGGTTGTGAAAACTTGAAGTCCGAGATCTTTGGCCCTGGAAATAGCTGCCGGAAGATCCTGATCAATCACCAATGGGATATTTAGAATGCTGCCGGCGGTTGCCCTAGCGACCTTTGGGTTGTAAATATCAACGCAGTCAGAACTGAGAATGACTCCATCGGCACCGGCCGCATCAGCGGCACGAATTATCGTGCCGACGTTTCCCGGATCTCGACCCTGGTCGACGATAACTAATAGCTTTGGCGCGATGCGGAATAGTTCGTCGAGCGAATAATCAACGTGCTGGACAACCGACAGAATCCCCTGTGGGGTCTTGGTGTCGGCCATTCTCGCCATAACTTCGTCCGAGACTTCAACCCGAAGGTTCTCAGGAAACCGCTCCAGGACCTCTTGGTTTCGGTCGAAGGCAGTGGCCGTGAAGAAGATCTCCTGGACAAGCTCCTGATTCTTAGCAAGCTCTTTGAGCCCCTGGGACCCCTCAAGCAAAAAGAGCCCGGTTTCATACCGGGCATCTTTTTGACTCAAACGAGTAATCCCCTTGACCCTGCTGGATCTGGGATCATCAAGCATTAGCTAGCCTTTGGCGCGTTCACATCCTTAGGCAATGCAGCCTTAGCGGATGCCACCAAAGTCGCAAATGACTTCGGGTCGTGAATTGCCATGTCCGAAAGGATACGACGGTCAACCTCAATGCCCGCAAGGCTTAGCCCCTGGATAAAGCGGTTGTAAGTCATGCCGTTCTGACGAGCTCCAGCGTTAATACGCTGAATCCACAGTCTGCGGAAATCACCCTTGCGCTTGCGGCGGTCGTTGTATGCATAGACCAACGAGTGCAGGATCTGCTGCTTCGCCTGACGGTAAAGCCTGGAACGCTGACCGCGGTAACCGTGGGCGCGCTCAAGTGCAACCCTGCGCTTCTTGTGCGAGTTGACAGCATTTTTTACTCTTGCCATTTTCTTTACTCCCTCTGGCCGGGCCTAGCGGCCTAGCTGCCTTTTAAGCTTCTTGAAATCTGCAGGTGAAACCACCTGGTCCTGGTTCAGGCGACGCTTGCGCCTAGATGACATG
>CAZBTW010000158.1:0-2350 GCA_964494925.1 uncultured Aquiluna sp. | reverse complement strand
TTCGACCTCGATGGTACCCACCGAGGTCGAATTAGGCCGATTAATTGCCACAGGGGCCATAGATGCGGAAGTAGCAGACATGCCTCCAAGTTTACCCGAGAGGTGAGGCGATAGGACTCAAAAGTGCAAGGTTTACAAAGTTTTTTCGCTTACCGGGCCTCAAATTCAGTGGCTAGAATGCTCGAATGCAGAACAACACCTGGCCCGGCCTACTCTCAGCCCTTGTTGCCAAAGAGAATTTGACCCGTGAACAGGCCAGTTGGGCGATGAATCAACTGATGAGCGGCAGCGCCTCGGCTGCTCAAATGGGTGCCTTTATGATCGGCTTGCGAGCCAAAGGCGAGTCCGTTGCTGAGCTAAGCGGCCTAGTGGATGTGATGCTCGAAAACGCATTACCGCTCAATACCGGTTCTGATGCCCTGGATATCGTTGGAACCGGGGGAGACCTGGTTGGAACGGTAAATGTCAGCTCAATGGCCTCAATCTTGGCTGCGGCAGCAGGTGTTCCGGTTCTCAAACACGGCTCCAGAAGCGCATCCGGTAGGACCGGCTCATCCGAAATGCTCGAGGAGTTAGGGATTAATCTTGAGTTGACCCCTGAGCAGGTCGGTGAGGTGTTCCAGCGGGCGGGGGTTACCTTTTTCTTTGCGCCAGTTTTTCACCCGGCAATGCGCCATGTTGGACCAACCCGCAAGGAGCTGGGCATACCTACAACATTCAATTTCTTAGGCCCACTTGCAAACCCAGCTCAACCCATTGCCACAGCACTCGGAGTGTCAAATAAGGAAATTGCGCCACTGATGGCTGCAGAACTAGCAAGTCGCAACCGAACCGCAGTGGTTTTCAGGTCGAATGATGGCCTTGACGAACTGAGTACCACCTCAATCAATGAAATTTGGGAGATTTCTTCCGGTCAAATCAGGCCCCAGCAGTTTGATGCCACCTCCATCGGCATTCCTAGAGTGTCCATTGATGAACTGCTCGGCGGTGATGCCTCGGCAAATGCCCAGGTTGCTAGGGATCTGTTTGCAGGCAACAAAACTGACCACTATGAGGCGATTCGAGACATTGTTTGCCTGAATGCTGCTGTCGGCATTGTCGCTTACCAGCTAGCCAAGGATCCAGAGCAATCACATATCGATTTCAAGACAAGAATCTCTGACGCGTATGACCTGGCCCGCAACACTCTTGATTCTGGCGCAGCCAACGAGAAGGCAAATAGCTGGGCCAAGCTCACTCAAGAAATCTAAGCACCCGCAGCAAGCCTGGGAGAGAAGCTAATTTCTTTTAGTTGACATAATGTTTATTATCGGCTTTATGTATAACCCCTGATTGAGCGCCGGAAGCCTGTGGCCGGCTAAACCCGACCCGATTTGTCAGCTAAGCCGAACATCCTCATGGCAAGCTGATTTAGGTATCCGATTGAGAGTGCAAATATCAGCGTTCCCTCGCGAACTTGACCGCCCAGCATGAAGCCAATGGTCACAACAATGATTTCGACTGTTGTTCTTGTGATCCAAAAAGGTTTGTTGAACTTTTGAGCGAGGCCCATCATCAGGCCATCTCGCGGACCTTTACCAAAACCACAAGAAATGTAGAGGCCGGTTGCAAAAGAGATCACGAGCATTCCAGCAATAAACAGCGAAAGGTTCTGCCAGTATTCAGTGAAATTTGGCAGGTAGGGCATAGACAAATCCGCGAATAGTCCCACCAGAATCGCATTCAATACCGAGCCAATTCCAGGCCTTACCCGAAGCGGTATCCACAGCAGCATTACCAACAGGCTGACAACAATTGTGGCCTGGCCGAAACTGAGCGAAGACTGGATGGATAGACCTTGAGCCAGAACATCCCAGGGTGGTATGCCGATGCCAGCATGGACCATCATCGCTAGCCCAACACCGTAAATAGCTAACCCAAAATTTAGCTTTAGGAAACGGTAGCCGAAACTAGACTTGATCACCTTGCAACACTAGAGCATTGGAGGAAATGTAATTGGCTAAAACCGAGTACTTCTCCTCCCCTAGACCCCGAATTTTCGCGCATCGGGGTTTGAGTGCGAGCAGCTCCGTGCTTGATGAAAACACTGTTCCTGCCTTCCAGTCTGCGATTTCGCTCGGTGCAGCTTTCATAGAAACCGATACCCAGGCAACTTCCGACAATGTTGCAGTGCTGTTTCATGACAACGACTTGTCGAGGCTGTGCGGCATTGATGCCAAGGTATCCGAGATTAGCTTCAGTGAACTTCAGTCGTTCAAGCTTCCAAATGGATCGAGCATCCCTTCATTGCAGAAAGTGTTGGAGGAAATGCCCGAGGTTAAGCTGAATATCGACATCAAAGCTGGAAATG
>CAZBTW010000157.1:0-2356 GCA_964494925.1 uncultured Aquiluna sp. | reverse complement strand
GATGTCAGCAATGGCGATGGCAATCCTGCTGAATGGAATGTCGCGCGAGGAAATCAGGGACCTAACCATGGCAATGATTGCCTCCGGTGAGCGACTCGATTTTTCGGGCCTCAGCGCCAAGACGGCCGACAAGCATTCAACCGGTGGAGTCGGCGACAAGATCACTTTGCCGCTGGCACCACTGGTGGCATCTTACGGGGTGGCGGTTCCTCAGCTGAGCGGACGTGGCCTTGGACACACTGGCGGCACTCTAGACAAGTTGGAGTCGATTCCAGGATGGCAGGCAACTCTTTCGAACACCGAGCTCTATTCGCAGTTGGCTGAGGTGGGCGCTGCGATTTGTGCGGCGGGTAAGGGCCTCGCTCCAGCCGATCGCAAGCTTTACTCACTTCGGGATGTAACTGGAACCGTCGAGGCGATTCCGCTGATTGCCTCTTCAATCATGAGCAAGAAGATCGCTGAGGGCACCAGCTCACTGGTGCTTGATGTCAAGGTCGGGTCGGGTGCGTTCATGAAGACCCTGGACCGGGCTCAAGAGCTTGCAACCGTTTTGGTGCAGCTGGGCAAGGATGCCGGTGTGAATACCTCGGCACTACTTACCGATATGTCCACACCACTGGGCAAGAAAATTGGTAACGCGCTTGAGGTTGAGGAGTCACTCGAGGTCCTGTCCGGCGGCGGCCCAGAAGATGTTGTTGAGATCACAGTCGAACTGGCAGCTGAAATGCTCCGCCTCAGCGGCATTACAGATGTTGACCCACGAGAAAACCTCTCCAATGGCAAGGCCCTTGATAAGTGGCGCCAGATGATTAAGGCTCAGGGCGGAGATCCTGATGCACCACTTCCAAAAGCAGAGCACTGGCATGTAATCAGGGCAGCAGAGTCTGGTTATGTCTCCGAGCTCGAGGCAATCTCGGTTGGAGTTGCCTCCTGGCGACTCGGTGCCGGCAGAGAGCGCAAAGAAGATGCAGTGCAATTTGGTGCTGGCATAGAAATCCATGCCCAGGTTGGGCAGCAGGTGAAGGCTGGAGACCCAGTAATGACTTTGTTCACCGAAACTCCGGAGCGATTCGAGAGGGCAATCGCAATTGCTGAGCAGGCGGTCAGTATTTCCGATAAAAAACCAGCCGCTCGTAAGCTTGTGCTTGGCCGAGTCAGTTAGGACCAACATGGACATCCAAGCGCTACCCAAAATCTCACTTCACGATCACCTAGACGGTGGTCTAAGGCCCCAGACCATGGTTGAGCTGGCAGCTGAGGTTGGTCACGTCCTGCCACAGGACAATGCGCTGGATCTTGCTAATTGGTTCATGGAAAGTGCCAACTCAGGTTCACTGGTTCGTTATCTGGAGACCTTCAGTCAAACTCTTGCTGTGATGCAGACTGCCAATGCGCTGGAGCGAGTGGCCTACGAGGCAGTTTTGGACTTGGCTCAAGAAAACATCATCTATGCCGAGCTTAGGTGGGCACCGGAGCAACACCTGCAGCAGGGCTTGAGTCTCGACCAGGCAGTTGAGGCGGTTCAAGACGGTCTTGAAAAAGGCATGGACGAGGTTGCAAACCGAGGTGGCTCAATCCGAACCGGCCAAATCCTGATTGCGATGCGCCAGGCAGATCGTGCTCTGGAGGTTGCTGAACTAGCGGTTAGACATCGTAATGACGGCGTGGTTGGATTTGATATCGCAGGACCTGAGGATGGTTTTCTGCCAGCAAACCACAAGGTTGCCTTCGACTATTTGGCTTCGCAACTCTTCCCAGTCACCGTGCATGCCGGAGAGGCCGCTGGTATTGACTCAATCAAGGATGCACTTGTCTCTGGCCGCGCCCTGAGGTTGGGCCATGGCGTCAGACTGGTGGAGGACATCATGTTTTCTCGCACTGAGGGCGACACTGATTTAGTGGTGCTCGGCGAGGTTGCGCAGTGGGTTTATGACCGCCACATTGCACTGGAAATTTCCCCTAGTTCAAATTTGCAAACAGGAGCATTTGCAATGCTTGGCGACAAGATGGCCGATCATCCAATCGATATTCTTTACGACCTTGGCTTCACGGTCACCGTGAACACCGACAACCGATTGATGTCTGGAACTAACCTCACGCGAGAGCTTGAGATTCTGGTTGAAACCTTTGGTTACCAGCTGGGTGATCTCGAGCAGCTGCAGCTAAACGCGGCCGAAGCTTCCTTCCAGGGCCTCACCGAGCGCGAGGAACTGATTGAAATTATCGAATCAGGGTTCCTAAAGGCAGCGAGTGCTAGCTAATTACTTTGGCCCTAATTCAATCAAGGTAACCAGCGCTGAACTAAGTTTGGAGGATGCGGTAGCGCAGGCAACAGGGTAGTTGGTTTTGGACCAGA
>CAZBTW010000156.1:0-2395 GCA_964494925.1 uncultured Aquiluna sp. | reverse complement strand
CTAGTGGCGATTTGTGAGCGAGCTCAGGACCAGGGCAGGGAAGGTCTAGTTGTTCGAGTCCATCCAACTCTGATTCCACTTGAGCACCCATTGGCTGCTGTCCACGGTGCCTACAACGCAGTGTTCGTAGAGGCCGAATCGGCTGGTCAGCTGATGTTCTATGGCGCAGGTGCTGGTGGGCCGGAAACAGCCTCAGCCGTCCTCGGGGATTTGGTTAGTGCAGCCAAACGTCACTTGGCCGGTGGTCCAGGTCTTGCTGATTCAACTCACGCGAATCTTGAAATTTTCCCGGTCCAGTCGGTGGTAACGCGTTTCCAAATCACCCTGGAAGTTTCCGACGAGACCGGAGTACTGGCATCCATTGCTTCAATCTTTGCCGACAATGGCGTTAGCGTCGAAACTGTGCAGCAGTCACCTGCGGTCAAGGACGCAGCAGCGATTTTGACAGTCATGACACACGTTGCCAAAGAATCTGATTTGGAGCAGGTTGTGACTGCGCTGCGCAAGAATAGTGCAGTTGTGAATGTGACCTCGGTAATCCGGGTGGAGGGAATCTAATGGCAGCCCCATGGCGTGGAGTTATTCATGAGTACTTTGACAGACTCCCATTTGCTGAAGGAGATCCGATTGTCACTCTCGGTGAGGGCGGAACTCCGCTAATTGACGCCCCAGCGCTTGCCAAGCTGCTGGATGTCGGGTCAGTTCACCTGAAGTTTGAGGGAATGAATCCAACCGGGTCATTCAAAGACCGCGGCATGACTACTGCAGTTTCAAAGGCTAAGGCTCACGGTGCCCAGGCGGTGATTGCAGCTTCGACTGGAAACACATCAGCGGCAGCAGCGGCTTATGCAGTGAAGGCCGGGATGCAATCAGTCGTTTTGGTTCCAGCAGGAAAAATTTCTTGGGGCAAGCTCTCTCAGGCCGTTGCGCACAAGGCACAGATTCTCCAGGTCAGAGGAAACTTTGATGACTGTCTACGTCTTGCCCGTGAGCTCAGCGAGAGCTATCCAGTGTTTCTGGTCAATTCGGTGAACCCGGATCGATTGCAGGGTCAGAAAACTGCCGCGTTTGAAGTCGTTGACGTTTTGGGGGAGGCTCCCGATCTCCATGCAATGCCACTTGGTAATGCTGGAAACATATCTGCCTATCACCTCGGCTACCGGGAAGAGTTGGCTGATGGCCGTATCAAGAAACTTCCTAAGCTTTTCGGTATTCAAGCCGCAGGTTCAGCACCCTTTATTCAGGGGTCACCGGTTTTGAAACCGGAAACTATTGCCACTGCAATTCGAATTGGAAACCCAGCTTCCTGGGACTTGGCTCAAGAGGCCAAGCGCGACACCGACGGTGGCTTCGATGCAGTTTCAGATAAGGAAATTCTTTGGATGCACCGATTCCTGTCCCAGGAGTGCGGTGTGTTTGTTGAGCCTTCCAGCGCTACCGGAGCCGCGGGCCTCTACAAGCAGAAACAGCTTGGAACTTTGCCGAAGGTGAATTCAATCGTGGTCACCGTTACCGGGCATGGTCTCAAAGACCCCGATTGGGCACTGAAAGATGAGCGAGGCAGAGCGATCAAGCCAAAGAAGGTAAGCGCAACCGCCGACGCAGTTGCCGGAATATTAGGGCTGGTGCGCAAATGACCGTGGTGAGAGTAAAGATTCCAGCCACCTCAGCAAACTTGGGACCTGGCTTCGACACTTTTGGAATGGCACTTTCTTTTTATGACGAGTATCAAGCTGAGGTCGTCGAATCTGGCCTGGAGATCGTGGTCACCGGTGAAGGAAAAGATGATATTCCAACCGATGCCTCCAACCTGATTTACAAGTCGTTGGCGCTGGTGTTCGAGAAGCAAAATAAAAAAATTCCAGGTCTTCGGATTCACTGTGAGAACAACATCCCTCACGGAAGAGGAATGGGTTCGTCGGGAGCCGCTGTTGCCGGAGGAGTAATGCTGGCAGCTGGAATTCTCAAGGATCAGGTTGAGATCACCGAGCAGCAACTTTTGGAATATGCCACCGAACTTGAGGGGCATCCGGACAATGTTGCTCCAGCGCTTTTTGGTGGCCTAACAATTGCTTGGGTGGATGACAACCACGTTCCGCACCACAAGAAGTTGAGTGTTCACAGGGGTGTATCTCCGCTGGTGTTAGTCCCACCGCATCAGATGTCCACAAAATTGGCGCGCAGTCTTCAGCCTGAGAGTGTCCCTCACACCGATGCAGTCTTCAATGTTTCGCGTTCGGCTCTGTTGGTGGCAGCACTAACGCAGTCACCGGAATTGCTTTTGGATGCAACCGAAGACCGCCTCCACCAAAGCTATCGAGCCAGCGCCATGCCGGAGACCTCAGATTTGATCGAAAAGCTGAGAGCCGACTCTCACCCAGCAGTTGTTTCAGGA
>CAZBTW010000155.1:0-2416 GCA_964494925.1 uncultured Aquiluna sp. | reverse complement strand
GGTTATCAACCTTCCGGGTGGAAAGTCTTTGGCTATCGACTCCAAGGTGCCGTTCAATGCCTATCAGGAGGCCAGTGCGATCTCTGAACTTGCAACCGGAGAAGAGCTTGATCGCAGACGAAGGCTGCTTGATGAGCACGTCAAGGCGATGCGCAAGCACATTGATGATCTTGGGTCAAAGGCCTACTGGACTGGATTGCCAAGCTCCCCTGACTTTGTGGTCTGTTTCGTTCCATCTGAGTCCCTGCTCTCAGCGGCGCTCGAACAAGATCCTGCAATCTTGGAGTATGCCTTCAAAAAGAACGTGGCCCTTGCCTCTCCCGTCAGTTTGTTCTCAGTGCTGAAAACCATCAACTACATCTGGCGCCAGAATGCCGATGAGTCACAAGTAAAGGCAATGATCAAACTCGGAAGAGAACTATATGAACGCGTCGGCAAAGTTGCTCAACTAGCCGACAAGCTTGGAAGATCTCTGAACTCAACGGTCAAGGACTACAACAGCTTCGTGAGCTCGCTTGAATCCCGAATGCTGGTAACCGCCAGAAAACTAAATGACCTAGACGAGAACGAGCTGGGCACTGAAGAATTGCCTGCTCCAAAATCTTTGGATGAATCCGCTTCGACAATTACCGCCAAGGAGCTTGAGAGCGAGTAACAAATAGCCATTTATGGCTATAGTGAAGTGGTTGCGCCTACAACGATGTGAGTTGCAAGTAAAGATTTCACTCTCACATCCAAGGAGTCCTGATGGCTGGCGATACCTGTCCAATTGTCACTCTCACACCAGCACCAACGCTTGACCGCACCTACTTCGTCAAGAACCTAGTTGAGGGTGCGGTGAACCGCGCCGACCGCGTCGGCGAAGAGCTTGCCGGCAAGGGCATCAACGTCTCTCGTGGTCTTCACCTGGCTGGCATCCCAGCTCCTGCAGTTGTCCCCATCGGAAACGCTGACCCAGGTGTCCTTGAAAGAACTGGCTCCGGCTTTGTTGAGCCACTGTGGGTAGAGGGCACCCTTCGAGTTTCAACCACCGTGGTCGAGTACGACGGCCCAACCACCAAAATCAATGAGCACCCAAGGCCTCTGAAGCAGAAGGACTGGGACGCAGTTGTTGAGCTGACCGAGAAGACTGTTCGTGAAAAGCAGGCAAAGTGGTTGGTTGTAGCAGGTGCTCACCCAGAAATTCAGGAGACCGGCGAGGTCATCGACCTGCACTCACTGTTCATGCGCATGGATGCCCTTGGCGTTCGAGTAATCCTTGACACTTCAGGCCCAGCTCTTCGCTACTGGGCCCAGAAGGGCAATGCAACCATCATGAAGCCAAACGCTCATGAGCTTGCAGAGTGTGTTGGCAAGGACCTAAACACCATTGGTGACGTCATTGACGCAGCAAGAACTTTGAATGACTGGGGTGTCAACTGTGTCATGGCATCTTTGGGAGTTGACGGCATCATTGCTGTCACCAAGACCCACGCAATCCACGCCTACACCGCACCCGTGAAGGTCATCAACACTGTTGGTGCGGGTGACTCGACCATCGCAGGCTTCCTCTCCGCCGTTACATCTCACCCTGCTGATGAGAACGCATTTGGTGTTGGGTTTGATGTTGCAGAAGGTATTGCTGCTGCTGTGCAGTGGGGTGCCGCGAAGGTTCAGCAGCCAACCAGTGGCCTGCACTCAATTGAGAACCTTGTAGAGGCTTTTGTAGAACTCATTCCAGACCGTGATCGCCCACTAGGCGAGCCAGCAACCGCCTAAGGAGCGACCATGGCCATTGTTACTTCCGCTGAATACCAGGAGATGCTCGACCGAGCAAAAAAGGGTGGCTTCGCTTACCCAGCAATTAACGTCTCCAGCTCTCAGACCCTAAACGCAGCACTTGCTGGTCTACAGGCAGCTGGCTCTGACGGAATTTTGCAGGTTTCGACTGGTGGAGCTGACTACTGGTCAGGTCCGACCATCAAGCACCGCGTTTCTGGCGCCCTTGCATTTGCCGCATTTGCACGTGAGGTTGCAAAGAACTACGACATCAAGGTCGCACTTCACACCGACCACTGCGCTGAAGATCAGCTTGATGGCTTTGTTCGTCCACTGCTAGAGCTCTCGGCAGAACGAGTCAAGGCTGGCGGCGAGGCAATCTTCAACTCTCACATGTGGGATGGCTCAGCTATCTCGCTAGAGAAGAACCTTGAGATTGCCAAGGAGCTACTGGCCAAGGCGCACAACGTAGGTTCAATCTTGGAGATCGAGGTTGGAGCTGTTGGTGGCGAAGAAGATGGCGTTGAGGGCGCAATTGATGAGCACCTCTACACCACCGTTGCAGACGGCTTCAAGACCGTTGAGGCCCTAGGTCTTGGCGAGAACGGCCGCTACATGGCAGCCCTCACCTTCGGGAACGTTCACGGTGTCTACAAGC
>CAZBTW010000154.1:0-2434 GCA_964494925.1 uncultured Aquiluna sp. | reverse complement strand
AGGAACTGGATGTCATCAACTAGCAAAATATCTACATCGCGATACTGCGCTTGAAAGTCAGCTGTCTTGTTGTTTTGAATTGCATTGATGAAATCGTTTGTGAATTCTTCAGATGATACGTAGCGAACCTTGAGTCTTGGCTTCAGGTGAAGCGCGTAGTGACCAATAGCGTGCAGCAAGTGCGTCTTACCAAGACCGCTGGAACCATAGATAAATAGCGGGTTGTAAGCCTCTGCCGGTGCTTCGGCAACTGCGAATGCAGCGGCGTGAGCAAATCTGTTTGAACCACCTGTCACAAAACTGTCGAAAGAATATTTTGGATTTAATCCAGATGCATTTACTGCAGTTAAGACAGGTCCAGTTGCAGGATCAACATCTTCCCATTTAATTTCTGGTTCTTGAACAACATCAACTTTGATTGCAGTTTGCAAATCTTCATTTGTGATTGCCACAAAAGATGTTGGTCCACCAATTTCTGAAAGTTCAGAAAGTGCTTGAAGAATTTGATCGCGCAATCTTCCTTGCAACATCGAACGCGTTACTTCATTTGGAACTTCGATGTAGAGAGTGTCATCCAAAACACCTTTTGGAACTGCAAGATCGAGATGACCTTTTAAGTGGGGAGTGACCACTGGGTCAGAGGCAACTTTCGCGACGAGCCCCTTCCAGGAGCTGACTAAAGCTGCATCAGCCATCAGAATCTCCCTCCAGAGTTATCCACAGAGTTTTACACAGGTCCTTAACCCTGTGGATAGGGTTTAGAGTGCTGTGGAAAACTTGTGGATAAGTAGCCCACGTTTTTTGACTGGGTAATTCAATACCCCCAGCCCCCAGATATCAAATCGGGACGGCGTGTCGGCCTTGTAAATTAGGGGTTTTTGGACCAAATTCCACCTTGACTTGGACGCTCAGACAGCGTAAATTGTTCAGGTTGTCTAGGGCATATGCCCATAAGTTTCAGGAGATCGAAGTGACCAAGCGCACTTTTCAGCCTAACAACCGCCGCCGGGCCAAGACCCACGGCTTCCGTGCTCGCATGAAGACCCGTGCAGGCCGTGCAATTCTGGCTGCCCGCCGTCGTAAGGGTCGCGCCGAGCTCAGCGCCTAGGGGCATTTTGCTCCCCCGCGTAAATCGCTTGCGTTCAAGCGATGAGATTCGCGAAGTTGTGAATAAAGGCAAGCGAATTAGCTCAAAATTGGCTACTTTGCACTACCTACCAGCCGAAACCAACCGTTTCGCCATAGTTGTCTCCAAAGCTGTTGGGGGTGCGGTGGTTAGAAACCAGGTAAAACGCCGAATTAGAGCGGTTTTATCGGGTCAAACCACCCACTCCCCAGCTATTTCAGGGGTCGTCCGAGTCCGGCCAGGAGCCGATCGAATGAGTTATCAACAGGTTGACTCCGAACTTGTGGAAATCCTGGGGCAAATCCGGTGAAGTTCCTGATAACTATCTGGTTGTTGCCTCGAAACATTCTGATAGCACCCATCCTCTTGTGGAGAAAATTCATCTCTCCTCTCTATGGGAATGTGTGCCGCTATTACCCCAGTTGCTCAACCTATGGGCTGACTGCAGTCCAAAGATTTGGAATTATTCGAGGGGTGCCGATGACTGCCTGGCGAATTCTTCGCTGCAATCCTTTTTCAAGAGGTGGCGTTGATGATGTTCCAAATAGCCCAAGACCAATTGCAATCAGCGCACTAGGATTTGTAAGTCCTGACTTATCAAAACGAGGTAATTAGTGGATCTGTTATGGCCAATTAAGTGGCTCATCGAATTTATTCTGGTGACCTTCCACAACCTTTACAGCGCAATCGGCTTGGGTAACGCAACTGGTATTTCCTGGGTGCTATCCATAATCTCCCTGGTGCTGGTGGTTCGAGCAGCCCTAATCCCAATCTTTGTTCGTCAGATCAAGAGCCAGCGCAACATGATGCTCGCTCAACCAGAACTGCTCAAGCTTCAGAAGAAATACAAGGGCAAGACCGATCGCGAATCTCGTGAGCGAATGGCCCGCGAGCAGATGGATCTTTATAAGAAGACCGGCTCCAATCCATTTAGCTCCTGCCTCCCTCTGCTACTGCAGATGCCAATCTTTATGGGTCTTTTCTTCACCCTGAATGATGCCCAGGCGAACAAGAAGGGCGTTGGTCCGCTCACTGCTGAACTAGCAGCCAACTTCTCCCAGGCCCAGATGTGGGGGGCAAAGCTCTCCGACACCTTCTTCGGAAGCCCTGAACTAAACGTCAAAATCATTGCCGGAATCATGATCGTCCTGATGTCTGCCAGCCAGTTCATCACCCAGAAGCAGATCATGGCCAAGAACCAAAACCCAGAGGTCATGAACAGCCAGTTCATGCAGACTCAAAAGCTGCTGTTGTATGTGCTTCCATTGGTCTTCCTGGTCTCAGGTCTGACCTTCCCGCTGGGAGTTA
>CAZBTW010000153.1:2061-2436 GCA_964494925.1 uncultured Aquiluna sp. | reverse complement strand
CTGCTGAGGAGCGAACCAATCAGGTCGAGGCTGAGCAGGCTCAGCTGAGAGCAGAGTCCTCTACGATTCGCGAAGAAGCACGAGCTGAAGGTGCCGCAATTCTTGCGGAGCTGAAGCAGCAGGCTGCCAAGGATGCCGAGAGGCTCTCTGAGGCAACCAAGTCAACTCTGCTTGCAGAGCGTGATTCTGCAGCTAATGCCCTTCGTGCCGAAATCGGCGCTTTGGCAATTGAACTTGCTTCAAAGATTGTTGGCGAGAAACTCGCAGATGATGCTGTCGCAAACAAGGTTGTGGACCAGTTCATCTCAGAACTAGAGAGTAAGAAGGCGTAGCGAAGTGGCATCTAGCACTAGGCAGTCAAAGCAGTCAGCCGAG
>CAZBTW010000153.1:0-2051 GCA_964494925.1 uncultured Aquiluna sp. | reverse complement strand
GAGCAGGCATTGAACAAGCTCGGCAAACTGTCACTTGAGCACGCCAAAGAGCTATTCGCTGTTTCTAACGCACTCCTTTCAAGCTCGCAGCTTCGCTCCGCGCTTTCGGATCCTTCCGCCGGAAGTGCAGGAAAGACAGCGCTGGTCAATAGCGTCTTCGGTGCCAAGCTTTCCAAAGAGGTAGTTGAACTGGTAGGTCAGCTGGCGCTAATGCGCTGGTCAGCCACCAGGGACCTAGCTTTGACAGCAGAAGCACTTGGCGTAAGAGCGGCAGCTTCGGCAGGGAACAATCTCGACGAAATCCAGTCTGAACTGTTTTCGGTTCAGCAGTTGGTGTCTTCAGATCCTGAGCTAGAGCTGGCTTTCTCCTCATCGAGGGCAACTGCCGAGCAGAAGCAGGTTCTTGTCGCCAAGTTACTGGGTAACAAGGTTTCTGAAACCACTGCAATGCTGGCATCACAGGCAATGAACTCAAAGACCTATAAGCGCTTCGCCGAGATTTTGGAGCAGTACGGCCTATGGATCGCTGAATTTGCCGGAGAGTCAGTAGCGCACGTAAAGGTCGCAAATGCGCTCAGCGAATCTCAGCTGACAAAGCTGTCAGCAGCACTGGCCAAAAGCTTCGGCAGAGAGCTCCAGCTAAATGTCGAAATCGACAAGGACATCATCGGTGGATTGCACATCACCGTGAACGGTGAAGTCATTGACGGCACCGTCCAAACAAAACTTCAAACAGCAAGATTGCAACTCGGTTGAGTTGAAAACCACGAATAAGCAGAGGAACCAATGTCAGAGCTAAAGATCAACCCGGATGAGATCCGGGATGCCCTGAAGGACTTCGTTTCGTCCTACGAGCCAAAAGGTGCGGACAAGGCAGAGGTCGGTTACGTAACCGACGCAGCCGACGGCATCGCACACGTTGAAGGCTTGCCAAGTGCAATGGCCAATGAGCTGCTGCGCTTTGCCGATGGCACCTTGGGACTTGCCCTGAACCTGGACGAGCGCGAGATTGGTGTTGTTGTCCTTGGTGAGTTCGGTGGCATCGAGGAGGGTATGGAGGTTCACCGCACCGGTGAAGTTCTTTCCGTGCCAGTGGGTGATGGATTCATGGGTCGCGTGGTTGACCCGCTTGGAAACCCGATCGATGGCCTAGGTGAGATCAAGTCGGATGCACGTCGAGCTCTAGAGCTCCAGGCTCCAGGTGTTATGGATCGTAAGTCCGTTCACGAGCCACTGCAGACAGGCATCAAGGCGATTGACGCAATGATCCCAGTTGGCCGCGGACAGCGCCAGTTGATCATCGGTGACCGCCAGACTGGTAAAACTGCGATTGCTATCGACGCAATCATCAACCAGGTAGACAACTGGAAGTCAAACGACCCTAACAAGCAGGTTCGCTGCATCTACGTTGCCGTTGGACAGAAGGGTTCCACCATTGCAAGCGTTAAGAGTGCATTGGAAGAAGCAGGCGCGATGGAGTACACCACTATCGTTGCTTCTCCTGCCTCTGACTCCGCTGGATTCAAGTACTTGGCTCCATACACCGGTAGCGCCATCGGGCAGCACTGGATGTATGACTCCAAGCACGTTCTGATTGTTTTTGATGACCTAAGCAAGCAGGCTGAGGCCTACCGTGCTGTGTCACTACTACTTCGTAGACCACCGGGACGTGAAGCATATCCAGGTGACGTCTTCTACCTACACTCCCGCCTGCTAGAGCGTTGTGCGAAGCTTTCGGACGCTATGGGTGCCGGTTCGATGACTGGGCTACCAATCATCGAGACCAAGGCAAACGACGTCTCTGCATTCATTCCGACCAACGTGATTTCGATCACCGACGGTCAGATCTTCTTGCAGTCAGACCTGTTCAACTCAAACCAGCGCCCAGCAATTGACGTAGGTATCTCGGTTTCACGTGTTGGTGGTGCGGCTCAGGTTAAGGGCATCAAGGGTGTTTCAGGAACCCTAAAGCTAGAGCTTGCTCAGTACCGTGCGCTTGAGGCGTTCGCAATGTTCGCCTCAGACCTAGATGCGGCTTCACGCCAGCAGCT
>CAZBTW010000152.1:0-2473 GCA_964494925.1 uncultured Aquiluna sp. | reverse complement strand
GTGGAGACTTCACTCTTTGGACTTGGTCCACCATCCAAATAGACCGGAACCTTGTCGCCAAAATATTCAACGGCCTGTTGCGCATTCACTGCAGCTGGGTTCCCGGTGGTATTTGCACTGGAAACTGCCAGCGGTCCAACATCCTCCAGCAGAGCCAAGGTGATTTTATGATCCGGGACTCTCAGTGCAACGGTGCCGCGAGTCTCCCCCAAGTCCCAGTCGAGCGATGGCTGTGCCTTGAGAACCAAGGTCAGAGCACCTGGCCAAAATGCTGCCGCCAGCTGGTTGGCAACCAATGGTAAATCTGTAGCCAGGGCCGAAAGTGTTTCAACTTTTGGTATCAATACTGGGGGCGGAACACTGCGCTCACGACCCTTGGTCGCAAGCAATAATTCAACGCCCTTGGCGCTGAAAGCATCCGCTGCAATGCCGTAAACGGTGTCGGTTGGAAGCACAACCACCTCATGGCGCTGCAGCGCCACTTTTGCTTGCCTGAAACCAGTCAGGAGGTCAGTGTCAACTGCGCAGTCATAAACCCTTTGCATTGCTGCCTCCTAATTACCTAGTAGCGCTGACCGCTCTCAGTCTGCCAGTTGGATCTGGGTGGACTTGAACGCGTCGCCAATTATTCTCCAATAGTAATTCACAGATTTCATCAGACTGACCATCGGCATGCTCCAACACAAACAACCCGCCTGGGCGAACCAGCATCTTGCAAACCACCGCAAGATCTCGAATCACATCGAGGCCGTCGCTTCCTCCATAGAGCGCCAGGTCCGGGTCGTGCTCCCTGACTTCGACATCAATCGGTGTCATCTGCTCTGGTATGTAAGGGGGGTTTGAAATCACAAGATCAAATTCGCCGAGATCCCCGACCAGTTCCATAAAATCGCCAATAAGCAATTTCACAGGGGCATCTAGGGCCTCGATGTTTCTTGCTGCATAAATAGCCGCATCATCTGACAACTCGATTGCCGTGACCTGGGCATTAGTCTCCATCGCCAAGCTGATTGCTATTGCTCCAGAGCCAGTGCCGATATCCAGAGCACGTGGTGCACCAGGCAGTAACGAAAGAAAGTCAATTGCCACCTGCGCAACCTGCTCTGTCTCGGGCCTTGGGATAAAGACTCCTGGGCCAACATTCAATTCAATGTTGCGAAATGGAGCAGTACCAATTAGGTGCTGGAGTGGAATTCGAGATTGCCGTTTAGACAGCAGGTCTTCAAAAGAGTCTGGAACAACCACTGCCTCACCAAGCACCATTTTTGTGATTAGTTCGCCTCTAGAAATACCAAGACAGTGACTTAGCAAGATCTCGGCTTCAGCTTTGGCCGAGACAATTCCCGCCCCCGAGAGCAAATCGGCTGCCCTATCAAGAGCATCCTCAATCTTCATTAGCTATTGCCGAGAGCCGCCAGACGAGCTTCCTCGTCGGTTTGAATGCAAGACTGAATGACCGGCTCCAAAGCACCATCCATCACCTGATCTAGGTTGTAAGACTTGTAGCCGGTGCGATGGTCAGCAATTCTGTTTTCCGGGAAATTGTAGGTGCGAATTCTCTCCGACCGGTCCACAGTTCGAACCTGAGACCTTCGGGCAGCGGATTGCTCAGCGTGAAGCTCTTCCTGCTGGGCAGCCAGAATTCTGGCCCTCAACACACGCATCGCAGCATCGCGATTCTGCAGCTGAGATTTCTCATTCTGCATTGAGACCACGATCCCAGTGGGTAAGTGAGTGATTCTCACAGCGGAGTCAGTGGTGTTCACGGACTGCCCGCCAGGACCTGAGGAGCGGAATACATCGATTCGAATGTCGTTTTGAGAGATATCAACTTCTTCCGGCTCATCAACCTCAGGAAAAACCAAGACGCCCACTGCTGAAGTGTGGATTCTTCCCTGGGTTTCGGTGACCGGAACTCTTTGAACTCGGTGCACGCCACCTTCATATTTGATGTGAGCCCAAACACCCTGTGCTGGATCAGTTGAGGAAGACTTAATTGCTACCTGAACGTCTTTGATTCCGCCCAGATCAGATTCAGTTCTGTCGAGAACCTCTGTTTTCCATCCCTTAGATGTTGCATAGTGCAAATACATGCGCAACAGATCCGCCGCGAATAGCGCCGACTCGGCGCCACCCTCACCGGCCTTAATCTCAAGAATGACATCTCTGCCGTCATCTGGATCGCGTGGAATCAGAAGCCTGCGAAGCTTTTCATTCGCCTCAGTCAACTGGGCCTCAATTACCGGGAGCTCTTCTGCAAAAGCAGCATCTTCCTTGGCAAGTTCTTTTGCCGCAGCGAAATCCTCTTCGAGACCCCGTGCTGCTTGGTCAGCGCTCATAATCGCACTGAGTTCGGCATAACGACGATTCAGCTTCTTGGCCAGCCCGGGATTGGCATGGACTGCCGAGTCACTGAGTTGCTCTTGCAAACTCGCGTGCTCAGCCCTGAGGCTTGCAAGCGAATCAATCAAGT
>CAZBTW010000151.1:0-2477 GCA_964494925.1 uncultured Aquiluna sp. | reverse complement strand
GGAACCACCTCGTTGAGATCCGATCCTTGCCAAATGACAAGTCGCTGGATTTAGGCCTCAAACAAGCACCACTTTTCCAGGGGTCAGCTGCTGCCATTGAGTGGCTAGTGGACCAAATGGGCCAGGGTCAAGCAATCTTGATTGCAGCCAAAGGACACGGAACTGCAGAGCGGATTGTCGAGGTGCTGGAGGCAGCCAAAGTGCCAGTTTCACTGGTTGAAGTCTTCAAGCAGCCAAAGCCTTCCGAAGTCCAGGTTGTCACAAGTGATTTGCCGCATGGTTTTTCAATGCAGGATGCCAAGCTAATTGTTCTGACTGATTCAGAGTTTTTTGCCGTTGCAACAACTGGGCAACAGCCGGCAACTAGAAGGCTGGCAAAGGCCCGGGGAGCCCAGGTCGACCCACTTTCGCTGAAGCAGGGCGATTACGTGGTGCATGAAATCCACGGCATCGGTAGGTTCAAGGAATTGGTGCAACGCAAGAATCTCTCACAAACTCGCGAGTATCTGGTGGTTGAGTACGCACCACCTAAAAGGGGTTATCCAGCCGACACCCTGTTCGTCCCAACCGACCAGCTTGATTTTCTCTCCAGATACGTCGGCGGCGAGGCACCAGTGCTGTCCAAAATGGGTGGCACTGACTGGGCCCGGGCAAAGGGCAATGCCAGGAAGGCCGTTCGCAAAATTGCCATTGATCTGGTCAAGCTTTACTCGGAGCGCATGAAATCCAAGGGACATGCCTTTGGGCCTGACACTCCATGGCAGCACGAACTGGAACAGGCATTTGCCTTCCAGGAAACCCCTGATCAGCTGACAACCATTGACGAAGTTAAGCGCGACATGGAGAAGTCGGTCCCAATGGACCGCCTGCTTGCCGGCGATGTTGGTTATGGCAAGACCGAAGTTGCAATCAGGGCCGCCTTCAAGGCAATCCAAGATGGCAAACAGGTTGTCATGCTGGTGCCAACAACTTTGCTGGTGCGTCAACACCTAGAGACCTTCACGTCCAGATATGGAGGGTTCCCCGTAAACATTCGGGCTTTGTCAAGGTTTCAAAGTGCCAAAGAAGTGAAACAAACCCTAGAGGGCATGGCCTCGGGTGCTGTGGATCTAGTAATTGGAACTCACCGGCTGCTTTCATCCGGGATTAAGTTTAGAAACCTCGGGTTGGTAATTATCGATGAAGAACAGCGATTTGGTGTTGAACACAAAGAAAAGCTGAAGGAACTAAAGACCAACGTTGATGTCCTGGCAATGAGTGCAACTCCGATTCCCAGGACCCTGGAAATGGCAGTAACTGGCATCAGAGAGATGTCAACACTGGCAACTCCTCCGGAAGAGCGACACCCGATCCTCACCTACGTCGGAGGCTATTCTGAAAAACAGGTGGCTGCTGCAATTCGACGTGAGCTGATTCGAGAAGGCCAAGTCTTCTTTGTCCATAATCGGGTGGCAACTATTGAAAAAACTGCGGCTGACATCCAAAAATTGGTTCCCGAAGCTCGAGTCGCTATTGCCCATGGCCAAATGCCTGAGGCTGCCCTGGAGCAGGTCGTGATTGATTTTTGGCAGGGAAAGTTTGACGTATTGGTTTCAACAACCATCATCGAGACCGGAATTGACATCCCAAACGCAAACACGTTGATTGTGGATCGGGCTGAGAACTTTGGGCTGAGTCAACTGCATCAGATTCGAGGTAGGGTCGGTCGCTCTCGAGAGCGTGCCTACGCATATTTTTTCTATGACCCAACGAAAACCCTTTCCGAAACCGCGCATGATCGACTGGCAACAATTGCAACCAATAACGAACTTGGAAGCGGAATGCAGGTTGCCATGAAAGACCTGGAGATCAGGGGAGCAGGCAACATGCTCGGTGGCGAACAATCCGGTCACATTGCGGGCGTTGGCTTCGACTTGTATTTGAGAATGATTTCGGAGGCGGTGAGCGAATTCAGGGGAGAGCCGATGAGTTCTCCGGCTGAACTGAAGCTCGAAATTCCAGTCGATGCAAGAATCCCGGTGGAGTATCTAGACAGTGAACGATTGCGTCTGGAGGCCTACCATAAGCTCTCGGCTGCCAGCTCTGAAAAGAACACTCGGGCAGACCTACAAGAGATCCTGACAGAGCTTCAGGACCGGTTCGGCAAGGCTCCAGAACCGGTTTTGCAACTCATGGAGGTCACAGCCCTTAGACAAGAAGCCAACCGACTCGGCCTCAAGGACGTAAACCTGCTGGGCCAGGCAGCAAAGTTGGCTCCGGTTGAATTGACCGATTCAGAGCTGGTCGCCCTCAGCCACAAATTGCCTCGGGTGCGCTATCTGCAAAGCTCGAAACTCTTGACTGTGCCAATGCCAGAAATGGGTGTTGGGGGCAAGGCCTTGGACCAGGAAGTGATTGACTGGCTCTGGAATTTATTCGCAATCGTGTTTGGGGAGTCCAATGGAAAAGCTGGAGAGTCTGATTCGAACCGCCAAGCA
>CAZBTW010000150.1:0-2478 GCA_964494925.1 uncultured Aquiluna sp. | reverse complement strand
AAGCCGCCGTATGGAAAATTATTGGCTAGGAATTCTCTGAATGTCCAAATCGATGCGCTGGCAAGGGAAAACCAAATCAATCCCAGCTTCTTGGGGCTCCATCGCCTATAGAGCCAGGCTGTCAATCCGACCCCAAATGCAAAGTAGAAAGACATCAGGGTGCTAAGTGCAAGAAGCGGAACCGGCCCTAGATACAGTGCAATCCACTCGATGTGAGAAATGTAAAAGGCCTGGCTTGCCAGAAAGCCAATCAGGGTTGCTGGCCAGAAATTTAGCCCCAGGGTTGCCACCAAAATCACCGCCGGAATCAGCGGTGCCAGGATCCAAATTGATTCAGTTGGAAATGCGTACAGCGCTATCAGGCCGCCAAGAATTGCAAGCGGTACTCGCCAGATCAGTTCCTTGATTTTCACGCCTCTAGCCTAAGAGCTACAGGTAGTAGCTGTATGCCACAATCCCACGTTTAACCTGGTCCATTGCCTTGTATGCAGTCTCGGCCACGACCGCGTCTGCACCTTTAGCCAACTGATCAAGCAAATCAATAATTTGCTTGGACCACCGAATGAAATCACCGGCAAGCAATCCCGATGCCTTTAGAACATCGTCCAACCGCGCCCCGGTTGCCCATCGATAGATTGGGAATGCCAGCCCAAGATCAAGATCAGTCTCAACTGCCAGTTGATACTTCTCCTGCAGTTCAGCAAGCTCAAGCTGAATTGCTTCGGTTTGTTCTAGGGCGTCACGGAAGTTCCCCTTGGGGAGCTTTGGTTCGTAATCACCATCATCACGACGATTCTCATAAACCAGTGCTGCCGCCATCGCCGCCAGCGAAGCTGGATCAAGATCCTTCCAAACACCCTGATTCACACACTGTGCAATAAGCAAATCTCGCTCGCCATAAATCTTGGCCAGTCGCTGCCCCGAATCGGTAATCTCTAGGTCTTCATCATCTGGCTGCAGGTAATCCAAGTCCTGCAACAAGTCGCAAATTCTGTTGAATACCTTTGCAACCTGATTGGTTCTTGATTCAATTTGGTTCACTGCCGCATCAATTTCCTGCCGCAGCTTTTGATAGCGCTCCCCCCACCTTGCATGTGCTTCTCGTTCGCTACAACCGTGGCAGGCATGTGCCCTCAGGGTTCGCTTCAAATCGGCGATCTTAGACTCGTGCTGGCGCATGCCCTTGGTCTGTCGAATGTCTTTACCACCGCGCTGGCGCAAGCTAGCTCCACGGCGTTCCAGGTCTGAAATCTGTCGCCTTAGGCCTGAGTATTCAATGAAGTCTCCCAAGTGGCACTGCATCGCCTCCTCATAGCCCTCGAGCGAAGTTTGCTTTTCGGCAATGACCTGAGCCAAACCAACCACCGATCGGTCCGCTTGAAACTGCGCAAAAGAGCGTTCCAGAACCTTGCTGGCTCGATGCGCACCAAATGCCGCAATTAGGTTTACGGCCATGTTGTAGGTGGGCCTGAAAGAGCTATTCAGTGGATAGGTTCGTTTTGAGGCAAGGCCTGCAACCATGTTTGGATCCAACTGTGGTCCCCATAGAATTACCGAATGACCTTCGGTGTCAATTCCACGCCGTCCGGCTCGACCTGTCAGTTGGGTGTATTCCCCGGCGGTGATTGAAACCCGGGACTCGCCGTTGAACTTGTCCAAACGTTCCAACACAACTGTTCTAGCTGGCATGTTGATGCCAAGTGCCAGGGTTTCTGTTGCAAAGACAACCCGCACTAATTTACGAAGGAATAGCTCCTCGACCACCTCTTTGAAAGCCGGCAGCATTCCAGCGTGGTGGGCTGCATAGCCGCGCTCAAGAGAGGCCAGCCAGTCGAAATAACCCAGTGTGTCCAGATCTTCATCTGCAATTGAACTACAGCGAGCTTCCGCAATTTTTCTAATCTCCAAAGCCTCTTCGCGAGTAGTGAGCCTGACCCCAGCCCTTCGACAAGCACTAACCGAAGCTTCGCATCCGACTCGCGAGAAAATAAAGAAAATTGCGGGAAGTAAATCCGCTCTGTCCAATGTCTCCACAACATCGGGTTTTTCAAGCCTAGGAAAGCGACGATCGTTTTGGTGGCCTGTGGAGCGAGGATGATGCTTCGCACCGCGGTGCGGAGCACGCTGTCTAGCTTGATGCTTTTGAGCAAGTTCTGGATTGACTCGCATCTGGCCACTGCCGGTTTCAAAAAGCTCTAGCAATTCATCGCCAAACATGACGTGCTGGTGCAATGGCACCGGCCTTATCTCAGAGACGATAACTTCGGTGTTCCCCCGGACCTCTCCGAGCCAGGCGCCAAATTCCTCTGCATTTGAAACTGTTGCGCTGAGTGAAACAACCTTCACGTCTTTGGGTAGGTGGAGAATTACCTCCTCCCAGACTGCGCCTCGGAATCTATCGGCTAGGTAGTGGACCTCATCCATGACCACATACCCGAGCGAAATCAAGTTCTGGCTGTTTGCGTAAATCATGTTTCT
>CAZBTW010000149.1:0-2486 GCA_964494925.1 uncultured Aquiluna sp. | reverse complement strand
AGCTACCAGGTAAGCGCTCTTATTTAGAACCAGACTCGCAGAAGGTCTTCCACCGGTTGACATCACCTCGGATGCTGGTGCGACGAGACCAAGCGCTATCAGAGGCTCTAGTCTTAGCGAGATCGTGGAGCGGGCGAGGCCCGTTACTTCCGCCAGTTCAGCCCGCGTGTGAGGCAGTCCATCACGAAATAACTGCAATAAATGGCCGGAACCAAATCCGGCACTGCCCTTAGAAATTTCCGCCACTCCCCAAGTTTAGACAAAATAATTCGCCGTCATTTGCCGAAAGAATGTCACAAGTTGATAACTTAGTGTCGAAAATCGACATAAGTATTTCTTTTTGCGTCATTATCGTGTCAATTGTTTTACTCAAGGAGGCGTAAAAGTGAAGTTTGGATATCCAACAATTACTTGGGGCGGTGTGGTCGGTCACCCAGGCGGTGTGACGAGTGTCAAAGACCTTTTCTACATGACTCATGGTGATACCGAGAGTGCTATTCGCGATATCGCGAGCGTTGGCTACCAAGGCACTGAGGTCTTTGACGGCAATCTTGCGGCTTTTGCCACCAACCCTGAAGGCCTTCTTAATGTGCTGTCAGAAACAGGTCTGCAATTAGTTTCCGTCTACACCGGAGCTAACTTCATTTATGACGAGATTTTGGATGATGAGCTTTACAAAATCGAACAAGCGGCAACTTTGGCAAAGCAGTTTGGCGCGAGCCGCCTAGTTGTAGGTGGCGGAGCAAAGCGCCCATCCGGCCCAAGGCCTGATGATTTTAAGAAGACAGGCCGCGGTCTTGACATGGCAGCGGACATTGCAAGGTCTCATGGCTTGGAGAGTAGCTATCACCCACACCTAGGAACAATTTCTGAAACTCTGGATGGTTTCCACCAGATCATGGACAGCTGCTCGATTGGCTTCTGTCCTGACACTGCCCACTTGGTGGCATCCGGTATCGATCCCGTGACCGCAATAGACAGGTACGGCGACCGACTCAAGCACGTTCACTTCAAAGACATCTCCACGAAGACAGGTGAATTCCTGCCACTCGGCGAGGGCGACATAGACTTCGTAGCCATTTTGGCTGCGATTCGCAGAGCCAATTACGACAGTTGGCTAATGGTAGAGCTGGACTCCTACGATGGGGACCCCAAGGAAGCCGCTGCAATCAGCAAGAAATATCTAGAGAAGCTTTTTGCCAACTAGAAAACCACCCATCCATCAACAGATTCAACTATTTCCCAAGGAGAAATAAATGAAGAGACTGATTAGTAGCATCGGCGCAGGAGCAGTTTTACTTCTGGCTCTTGCCGCATGTACCGTCAGTGGCACAACCGAGACAGCTCAGCCTGAGGCACCCAGCAACGATAACCAAACGACTGACATTTCAACTCAGGTTGATGCCGCCCTGGCAGAGTTGGCCAACGAGGTTTTGAGCCTCGGCCCAAACGGCGAGACTCCCTCTGGATTTGAAACCACAGAGCTCACCGATGAAGAGGTAGCGCAGATCCAGGCTGGTAACTACACAGCTGCAATCGTCATGCACTACGCAGGCAACGACTGGTCCACCGCTCAGGTGGAGGGGTTGAAGGCCGAGTTTGCCAGATTGAACATTGAAGTTGTGGCGGTTACAGATGCTGACTTCAAGCCAGAGAAGCAGGTTTCCGACATTGAGACAGTCATGGCGCTAAATCCAGACATCATCGTCTCCATCCCAACTGATCCAGTAGCCGTCTCAGCAGCGTTCAAGAAGGCTGCCGCATCCGGAATCAAGCTGGTATTCATGGACAACGTTCCAGCCGACATGGTTGGTGGAGAAGACTACGTTGCAGTTGTCTCAGCTGACAACAAGGGCAATGGAGTCGCTTCCGCTCACCTTATGGCAAAGGCCTTGAACGGTGAAGGTACCATCGGACTGATTTATCACGATGCAGACTTCTTCGTGACAAAGCAGCGTTACGAAGGCTTCTCTGAGACCATCGCTCTTTACCCCGGCATTGAAGTTGTCGAGGAAAAGGGAATCGGTGGCCCAGACTTCGCCGGTGATGCTCAAGCAGCTGCCACAGCTCTACTAACCAAGTACCAAGATTTGGATGGCATTTGGGGAGTTTGGGATGTGCCAGCAGAGGGAATCATGGCTGCTGCCCGTGAGGCAGGCCGCCTCGACCTCAAGATTGCAACGCAAGATTTGGGTACAAATGTTGCAATCCAGCTCGCAAAGCAGGAACTGATTATTGGGCTTGGAGCACAACGCCCCTTTGATCAGGGAATTGCTGAGGCTCGTCTCGGCGCAGCTGCTCTAATTGGAAAGACCGGACTGCCAATCTTTGTGGCACTCGGTGCGCTTCCAGTCAGCCACGAAAACGTCCTTGATGCCTGGAAGACCGTCTACAGTGTCGACGCTCCAGAGTCAGTATCGAGCGTTTACAAATAAAAATAAGAACCCCAGAGGGCTGGATGCGCAAACATCCGGCCCTCTGGGCCA
>CAZBTW010000148.1:0-2508 GCA_964494925.1 uncultured Aquiluna sp. | reverse complement strand
AAGGTCTCTTTCTCCAACAAAACAGCAGCCCGTTTTCCGGGCTGCCCAAGAGATCCGAAAAACAAAATTGTTTCAACCAGTTCGTTGTTGTGAGACACCCAATTTGCTTCACAGTTATCTGGAATCAACTCATGCGGGAAGCTACCTGAGAGTTTGACAGCGGTTGGGAATTTCCCACCCAAGTCAAAAGCAAAGTCGAGACTGGGGGAGAAATCCTCGGGGCTGAGCATCACACGGTTTGCGCCCTTGCGGTCTAGCTTGCGTCTTGCTGGATCAAGGAAGTAGCCGTCGGTGGCTAGCGGTGCTTTTTCGGCTGCGGCTTCGATGACGCTCGCGCCGGAAAATCCCTTGAGGTTAAACCTTGCAATCGCAGCTGTTTCCGAATCAACCTCGACCGCGGTCACGGCAATGCCGCTGTTGGCAAAGGCCATGGCATCGGCCCCAATTCCGCAACCTAAGTCTGTCACCGAGCTGATTCCGGCCTCGGCGAATTTCTTGGCGTGCCAATTTGAGACATCAAGTCTGCTTGCTTGCTCGAGCCCAGGTTCGGTGAAGAGCATTGTGGAGGCTTGCTCCTCTCCAAATTTAGTTATTGCTCGGTGTCGGAGTCTTGCTTGAGAAATGGCGTTGGTTACAGTGTCCGGGCTGAGCCCCGTGGAGCGCAGTTTTGTGCTGAGTTTTAGAACGTCGGTCTTGGAATCGACCGGTCCCAGTTCTTGAATCAACTCCAAGAAGCTTTCCGAGAATATCTCAGCTGAATAATTACTCACAACCCAAACCTACCTGCACTCTGGCTAGCACTCACCTTGACCAAGTGCCAATTTCACTCTAAAGTTTTAGTTAGCACTCGCGATGCGAGTCTGCTAATTCATAAAACTTTAGACATAGAAGAGGTCACAGTGTCGGTTTCAATTAAGCCACTCGAAGATCGCGTTGTTGTTCGCCCACTAGAGGCAGAGCAGGTCACAGCATCAGGTCTGGTAATCCCAGACACCGCCAAGGAAAAGCCACAGGAGGCTGAGGTTATTGCAGTCGGTCCAGGTCGCTTCAGCGACGAGGGCGACCGTATCCCAGTTGACGTAAACGTCGGCGACTTGGTTATTTTCTCCAAGTACGGAGGAACCGAGCTGCGCTACGACGGTCAGGACTTCCTGGTTCTTTCTGCTCGTGACATTCTGGCGGTCATCGAACGCTAAATCTTTAGCTAAACCAAGAAAACGACTCGGGAAACCGGGTCGTTTTCTTTATCTCTGGGCGTAGGCTTCAGCTGTGCGAAAGCTTTCAGAAAGTGCCACTGGTCTCAGTTTTGGACTAGCTGCATATTTTCTTTGGGGTAGCTTTCCAATAATCATTCAATTCGCAAAATTTGCGACCGCCTTCGAAATTGTGGTTTGGCGGGTGGTTTTCGGATTTTTGTTTGCAGTAGTGCTGGTTACTGCCACCAGGGGCTGGAAGCAGATCCTGGCTCTGGTGAAATCTCCCAAAAAGCTCGGGTGGGTAGCGGTTGCGGCGTTTTTCATATTCATCAACTGGGAGGTCTATGTTTTTGGTGTCGTAACCGAAAATGTGATTGAGACTTCACTGGGCTACTTCATAAACCCGCTGGTGACCGTGATGTTTGCAGTGTTATTTCTCAAAGAAAAACTCAGACCACGGCAGTGGTTGGCACTTTCAATCGGCCTTGTTGCCGTTATTGTGCTCACCGTTGATTATGGAAGACCACCCTGGTTTGCGTTTGTGTTGGCACTGAGTTTTGGAATCTACTCGCTCGCCAAGAACAAAATCGGCAAAGCTGTTGGAGCGCTTCAGAGCTTCACCATCGAATCGGCAATGATTCTCCCAATTGCCTTTGGCCAGCTTGCCGTCGTTGCATACCTTGGACCGGTGATGATTTTGTCCGGACCGCTAGAGGCATCAATCTTGATCGGCTACGGGATCATGACGGCAGTGCCACTGATTCTCTTTGGAGCGGCCGCGAGGCGAGTGTCTCTAGCGACCATCGGGTTTATTCAATACCTAACCCCAATACTTCAGTTCTCGGTCGGGTTCTTTATTCTTGGCGAAGAGATGCCTCCAGCTAGGTGGATTGGCTTCTCCCTAATCTGGGTTTCACTTCTGGTTTTGACCAGTGATTTGTTTAGAAAGCGAGCTCCAGCGCCAATCGTGGAAGCGCTTTAGTTTTGGAATCGAATTGTTACCCAACGACAAAAGCCTGGGGAGACTTTGGAAAACCTATGTATTTAGTGTCAAAAACTACTGATTTCGGACCAAACTTTGGATTTTGCCACCAATTCATTAGTGAAGTTTCAAAAAACTCAGGATTTGCGCATCAATTAACCTCCCTGAAATAGAGGTTTCAGTATGCTTGTGGTAGCAATGCGGGCTAATCTGCCCGTGTTCGCATTTAAATGCTATTTCAAGGAGCAACAATGACCATAAAGAACAACAGGTCGCGTGCATTCAAGGCTTTGTCAGCAGCAGGCGTTTTGGCGCTTGGTGCAGCAGTTT